>QKGJ01000354.1 GCA_003251275.1 Ignavibacteria bacterium | reverse complement strand
ATTTCGATTGCACATTACCGATACCAGATGGACTATATACTCGCAAACGAAACCCGGCTTGAATCTGGGATCGATCTATTTGTTTTCCGGAATATTGGCGGAGTCTGGAAACTTGTTCGGAGGTCTATGCTTCCATCGCGGCAAGTGATTCGGATCTACCACCAGCGAGTCTCAAATAATCAACTTTCAAAGGAGTCATTATGAAGACCAAATTAGTTATCTCGGTGTTGCTGGTGCTACTTTCCTCGTTGGACACAACGGCCCGTTCCCAGAGCCTGCCAATGGCTCAAAGATCCAGCCTTGAATTAAACATTGGGTTCTGGAGGGGTGGCGCGTCGAATACGATAACAAGAAGTGGGGTTCGAGCCGAGGTAAGCGCTGGTTCCTTTGTCGGAGGACTCCAGTTTACTCACTGGTTGCATGAACATCTGGCGATGACTGTCAGTGCAAGCCTGCTTTCCGGCAAAGTTATCACGACGGTGAATCCGCTAAGCGTCAATCAGCAGGTGAGCTCGGTTGCCCCCGTTCTTTTCGGTGTGAAGTACTACGCGTTCAAGCCGACGGTCAGCGGTGTGGCGCGTCCATATCTCTCTGCATCGGTGGGTACTTACGTGGGCGCAGAGGAGAGCAACACATTCCTGGTACAGGAGAGTCACACAGAAACTGCGTTTGGTGGTCGCCTCGGTGCGGGACTTGATTTCTTCTTAAGCAATCATCTCAAACTGGGAGTCAACGCGGGGTACAACCTGATGAGCAATTTCAACAATCCAATCGGTGAGCGCAAAAACTACAACGGCGTTGATTTCCAAGTGGGCGCAGGGTACGTTTTCTGAAGGCAATTGTTCACACGAAAGCTGTGAAATAAAAGGTGAGGAATCATTGTAGCGAAAAGAAACAAAACTAAGGAGGCACAAGGATGAAGGATATAACAAAGCTTTTACTCGTTCTCGCTTTGCTAGCGAACACTGTACTTCTGGTGAGTTGCGGCGACGAGGCCAACATAATTTCTTCGGAAGTCGACCAGGTGACGAATACAAACTTCACAGCCCGTACGAATTTCTCTTTTTCACGGAATGTGCCAAATCACGCAAATTTCAGGCTCATCGCGCTCAATGGGTCAATAGACATTATCGAAGTAGCTGGTCTCGACTCTATTCGAATTTCCGGTGAAAAGATCGTAGGATCAGAAAGTACTTCAGATGCCGTAGCGCATCTAAGAGAGCTTGAGGTAGTTGTGTGGGATTCAGCAGGCGAGCTGTTTGTGAAGACGACACAGCCCTTACAGTCGGGGGGAAGGAGTTACGTTGTCAACTACTCAATAACATTGCCCGAGAACATGGACGTAGTTGTCAACAGCGTGAACGGTTCGATCAGCTTGGATGAGATCGTCGGAAATGTTTCTGTTGATCTAGTCAATGGTGAAATCGACGGCAAAGTGATTTTGCCCGTAGACGGCAGCATAAACATGAACATAATAAACGGTAACATGGCGCTGGACGTACCTCAGAACACGTCAGCACAATTTGCAGCTACAGTCGTCAATGGTAGTATTGTTATTTCGGGTCTCTCGCTTCAGAACAGAGCAGAAACATCAAGATCTTTGCGTGGAACACTTGGTAATGGGCAGGGGACGATTACAATGAGCACAACCAATGGTGGTATCAAGGTGAGGGGGTTCTGAATCATGTCCTGTCAAGCTTTGCTATTGATGATCTTACCACAGATTGGAAACTCACGACAAAAGACAGATGCTCATGAATTCCATTCGTCGTTTGCTGGCAAACAAATGGCTTCCCACGTTTCTTGCGGCCATCGCGATTCTTCTCATGCTTCCGTCCATTTGGGCTGGTTGGCAGCAGGTGTTCTGAGACGAGTGTATTTATGTCAGAAAACAAAATCTAGTATGAGGAGGATAATAGCATGAAGAATCAGATTTCAAAATTTGTGATAGTCTTTTGCGGCATTGTCTCACTAACATTCTTCGGTTGTAAGGATTCCCCCACCAAACCGAAAAGACAAATGGTTGACAGCGGTTCATGGTATGAAACTGGGTTCACACCTTGGCCGCACGACGGCACCCCGTACGAGAGCGAGAATTTTGTTATTTACAGTGATGCGGCGAGTCTTGAAGCCAGACAATTGCTATCCCAGATTTGTGAAGAAGCCTTCGCGATAATTACTCAGAAATTAGGAATTGCTGATCTGTCGATATTGCGATTCCCAGCAGATCGGAACAGGAAAATCCACATTTATGCCTATAAGAACTATTTTCCCCAACAGTGGGGTGGCCAAGCATACTATGGCGGATATCTGATATATTCGCCCGATCATCCACAAAGAACTCGACTTGGGCACACATCGCTTGACAAATATGTCCCGCTGGTCAAGCATGAAATGATGCATGTTGTACAAACACTCATTATTGGAGCGAATGATGAGAGGTTGTATTCTTGGTTTGCTGAAGGTGCAGCTATAGAAATCTCAGATGATAATTTCTACATCAAAATCGACAACCAGTCAAGATTTGACAGTCTCATTACTGCCTATGGAATGATCAACGTAATTTCAATTCATCACTCTTGGGAACTCCCTACTCTCCCTGAAGGCGTAGGCCTATTCTATTCTTATCCGATGTTTTGGCTGGCAGTCAGATATATGACAGATCCGGCCGGTCAAGGAGGTACCTTCCATGACGTGCGCGATGTGATGATTGATGTAGCGAATGACGTTCCGTTTGGCACGTCTCTCGTGAACAGGTTTGGAATCACTCAATCGGAATTTGAAGCTCAGTTCTTCACACTTATGGACTCGTATCTCCAATAGATCGGATGCCGTGACACTGGTTGGTGATATTGTCGTATCCGGTAACGCGGGACTTGCTTGACAATGCCGGATTTCAACTGGGATGATGATCTCGTATGAGTTATCCCAAGGTGGCTATCGGGTCAACAATAATCTTCTGCCTGCTTATGCCACATGCAATCTCGATATTGCTGGTGAATCAACTTGTTTCCTATGGAGCTGTCTATACCAACCGTTTGTTCTTCTGCACGCTCTGTTTGTTTCTCCCTCGTCTTTTCTTTAACTTTGCATCGCTTTTTTGAAAATGGAAGGAACTGATGCACAAAGTTACGCTGATTGCCGGGGATGGAATTGGACCGAGCATTGCCGAGGTCACAGCCCGCGTTATCGACGCTGCGGGAGTGAAGATAGAGTGGGACCGAGTGGACGCTGGCTTCACTGCTATAGAAAAGTACAAGGATCCGCTTCCTCCACACGTTATTGAGTCGATCAAGAGGACCAAAATTGCGTTGAAGGGGCCGTTGACCACCCCCGTGGGATCGGGGTTTCGCAGCGTCAACGTTGCGCTCCGCAAGGAATTCGACCTGTTTGCAAACGTTCGGCCAACGAAAACCTTCGAAGGAGTTCCCTCTCGTTACAGCGGTATCGACCTGGTGATTATCCGGGAAAATACAG
>QKGJ01000146.1 GCA_003251275.1 Ignavibacteria bacterium | reverse complement strand
TTGAGTTTCTGTTCTCTTTTCGGGTGAATCGTCAGTCGAGTCCCGAGGTGGAGCCTGATGAGACGAGCGAAATATATTGCGGAAATACGAAAGGATTGACCGAACCAACATTCATCCAGATGAGTTTATCGTTGTATCAATATACGCAGAAACCGGAGAAGAGAAAAATAGACGCCTAATTCTTCTCCTCCTTTTTTCTAGCGATCAGTTTTGACTGGATCACCAACCCCACGATGAACAGAGCGATGAACATGATGGTAGCTCCCTGTCCATCTGGGTGCGTGGCATAAACAATGAGCGCCGAGCCCATCATGGAGGAAAGAACCACCAGTGCCCATTCGAACATGAAAAGAGCAATTACCAGGCCGAGTACGCCGCCGACAAGAAGCGGAAACCACAGCGTCATTTGAGTGTCATTGGAAAGCGAGAGAAACTCCAGAAGCCGGTACGCCCCATACCCTCCCGCAAGAAAACCTGCAAGACCGATTGCAATTTTTTGCACGAGGATTGCCAATATGGCCCCGAGCGCGCCAACCGCCAGCCCGATAATAAGCAGTGCCGACTCTGGTTGATCATGAAACAGCCGGGCACTCACCGTCACTCCAACCAGAAAACCTGATGCACCCACAACAAGCCAGAACAACTTGCGTCCATACACCAGGAGCGCGACTCCCGCAATGATGAATCCGATTGTCGTCGTCAATTCGAAGGCTCCCACACATAGGCACCTGAATGATTGATGTATCCCCATTGACCTTCGACATAGACTCCCGCAAGACTATCGTTGAATGGCCAGCATTGATCGAAATGAAGTGGGATTACTTCCTGACCGTCTTTCCTCACGTATCCCCAACCAGCTGCCGACTTTACAGCTGCAACTCCCTCGGAAAAAGGCAACGCGTCGCGATAACGAAACGGGATAACCACTGTTCCGGTTCCGTCGATAAACCCCCACAGTGAGTCCGATTGAACGGCGAGGAGTCCTTCACTGAATGTCTTTGCATTCTGAAATCGCGGACGGACTACAACTTGGCTGAGGGTATCAATACATCCCCACAAATCTTTGGTTTTCACGGCAGCCAACCCCTCAGAGTAGTTGCGTGCGTCTCCAAAAATCGGCTCCACCGTGAACTTCCCATCACGCCCGACGAAACCCCATTTCTCTCCTACCCGTACCCGGGCACGTCCCTCAAGAAAATCATCCGCGACTCCAAAAGATGGATCTATTGCAGACTTTCCACTTTTATCGACGTAGCCATATTTCCCGTTCACCATGACACGGGCAAGCCCCTCGGAAAACCTGTCCCCGAAATTGAACTTCGGTTCTATCACGATCCTTCCGTTGGCATCGATAAACCCACCCTTGCCATTCACGCGCACGTAGGCGAGTCCCTCGGCGAAGTCCTCTCCGAATTCGAACCTGGGATCAACAATATATCCACCCGTCCGATTGATGTACGCGTAGAGGCCGAGGATTTTTACCACCGCGATGCTGTCAACAAAGCTGCCGGCAATATCGAACTTTGGTTTGATGACTAGATCGCCTGCGCGATTGATGTATCCACCTTTCCTTTCGACAATCACCGGAAAGAGAGGGCCGCCGGCATCATCGGGAGCGCACGAGGAAAGAAAGATCGAGAGGAGAACGGCCGATGCGAAGAATCTCAAGATGTTATCCGTACAAAGTACCTTCTGCAGCAAGCAGAGTGTTGCGCACGAGCATTGCGATGGTCATCGGGCCAACGCCCCCCGGGACGGGCGTGATAGCGGAAGCAATTTTCTCTGCTGACTGAAAATCGACGTCGCCAACAAGACGATAACCGGAAGTAGTTGTCAAATCCGGAATGCGGTTGATGCCAACATCGATAACGACGCATCCCTCCTTCAGCATCGCGCCGGTCAGCGCTTCCGGCTTGCCGATGGCTGCCACCACGATATCTGCCTTAGTTGTGTAAGCGGCAAAGTCTTTTGCGCCCGTATGCGCAATGGTCACTACGGCATTTGCACCCGGTTGTTTTTGCAGGAGGATATTTGCCAGTGGCTTGCCAACAATATTGCTTCTACCAAGGACAACCACGTGCTTTCCTGTTGGATCGTTCCCGCTTCTTGTAAGGAGTTCCTGTACGCCGGCGGGAGTACACGGACGCAATGACGGCTGTCCGATCACGAGACGTCCGACATTCACCGGATGGAAACCGTCCACATCCTTCCGATAGTCAATCGCTTCGATCACCTTGTGCTCGCTGATATGCGTTGGAAGCGGAAGCTGCACGAGAATGCCGTGAAGGGTCGATTCGGCGTTGAACCGTTTGATCAACGATATTAGTTCAGCTTCGGTAGTTGTTGCCGGGAGTCGTTCCGTGACTGAATGAAAACCCATTTCGTTGCAGGCTTTCTCCTTTGCTCGCACGTACACCTGCGACGCAGGATCGTCGCCAACGATAATAAATGCAAGGCCTGGGATGATGTTACGGTTGGTCCTGAGAATCTCCGTTGCAGCCTTAACCTCTGCACGAATGCTTCCGGCAATCTTCCGCCCGTCAATGATCGCAGCACTCATCGCGGTTAGCCGAACGCTGGAAAAATAATACTCTCCATCTTCAACGCTCTTCCGGTCTCCATATCGGCCTGCACATAAACGCCGCAGAGACGAACGTCGTGCGAGGCGACCTCATATTTGTGCGGGGTTTGCATCATCAGTCTTTTGATCGCAGCCTCTTTCTTCATTCCTAAGACCGAGTCGTACGGCCCGGTCATCCCCACATCTGACTGAAATGCTGTACCGCGCGGAAGAATACGTCCATCGGCCGTTGGCGTGTGCGTATGTGTGCCGAGGACAGCCGTCACTTTCCCGTCCAGATACCACCCCATTGCCATCTTTTCGGCGCTTGCATCCGCATGGAAATCTACAAAAACAACCTTTGTTTGTTCGCTCATCTTTGAGATGGCCCAATCCGCACTCCTGAACGGATCATCTATTGCCTGCATGTATACCCGCCCCTGAATGTTGAGAACCCCGGCTTTTCCCTTCTCTCCCAGATCGACGACAATAAAACCATTGCCGCCATTCTCCCGAGGATAGTTTAACGGACGGAGTATTCTTCGATCTCCTCCAAGAACCTTGCGACTGTCCCACCGATCCCACACGTGATTCCCCGTGGTGATGACGTGAGCGCCGATTTCAAATAATTTCTTTGCATGCTCTTCGGAAATTCCCTTCCCTTCCGTCGTGTTTTCTCCATTGATGACCAGAAGATCCACATTGTATTTCTTGACATAGTTTGGAACCATGGTGGTGGCAACTTCCAGTCCGGGAGTTCCGACGATGTCGCCAACAAAGAAAATGTTGAGTGTGTTTGACAATTCTTACTATTTTGGTGTATGCGAGGAGTGTTGATGGATGAAACACTCAAGAACGGATCCCGTTTGATCGCGGGGTGAAGCGAAGAAACTTATTCTTTCGGTTGGAATTTGTGTACCTCTTCGACAATCACGTCGACAATCTCTTCTTCCTTGATTTTGCGAACCACCTCCCCCTTGCGGTAAAGGATTCCAACTCCTTTACCCGCCGCAATACCAATATCGGCTTCACTCGCCTCCCCCGGCCCGTTGACAACACAACCGAGGACTGCAATTTTCACCGGTTTCTTGATTCCCTCAAGTCTTTTTTCAAGTTCTGCCATGATCGCGAAAAGGTCTACCTCCAGCCGACCGCATGTAGGGCACGCGATCAATTCGATATTTCGTGAAGCGAGTCCCAGGGAGCGAAGAATTTCCTTCCCTACTTCGACTTCCTTCACCGGTTCATCAGTGAGCGATACACGAATCGTATCGCCGATCCCCTCGGCAAGCAGGGTGCCAATGCCAACCGCCGACTTGATGGTGCCAATCTTTGCCGTCCCCGCCTCTGTTACACCAAGGTGAAGTGGAATATCAGTCCGCTGAGCAACCAATCGGTACGCCTCGATCATCAAGCGGACGTCCGTGGATTTCACCGAAATAATTACGTCGCGGAAACCAAAATCCTCACAGATACCGACATGCCTCATTGCACTTTCATACAGCGCCTCCGCCGTGGGGTATCCGTGCTTATCGAGGATATCCTCCTCCAAAGAACCCGAGTTGACGCCGATGCGGATCGGAATTCCCTTGTCACGCGCCGCTCCCAGGACCTGGTGAATTCTATCCTGGTTGCCGATGTTGCCCGGATTAAGACGCACTTTTGCCACTCCCGCTTCAATCGACTTTAGTGCAAAGATGTGATTGAAATGAATATCGGCCACGATGGGAATCGGCGATTGCTGGACAATTGCCTTCATCGCATCCGCCGCTTCTTTGTCGTTCACCGTTACGCGGACGATATCGCATCCAGCATCTGCAGCCTGGATAATTTGCTTTACTGTGCCGGCAACATCGCTGGTCTTGCTCTTCGTCATTGTCTGGACGGAGATGGGTGCACCTCCGCCGACCTTGATCGACCCAATCACCACCTGCCGTGTTTGGCGCCGCACCCCAACTTTGTAGGTCTGGTGTGGAGGAGTCGCAACGTTCACTGTGACACTCGGTATTTCCATTGTCAGTGTATCTTCCTGCTCGCTTCGTTGAGGATTCGCTTCTCTTCTGCCGAGAGATTTTGATATCCTCCTGTGCTGATCTTGTCCAGAATGGCGTCAATCACTTCCTGCGTGACCTCTTGTTCCTTCTTTATTTGCTTTCCGGATTGAATATCATAGAATTTCCCCTCCTTCACTTGATCTCCCCGGTATGCTCTTGTTCGTGCCGGTGGACCGCTGAATGCCTCACGAATATTAGTCCACCAATTTTTGGTGGGGATATAGCTCATTTCACCGAGCATATACAGGAACCCGAATGCAGCCCCTCCAAGGTGAGCAAAGTAGGCTACATTCCCACCGCCGCCGAAAACACCGTAGAACAAATTGATACCAACCATACCAGCAATGAGCCACTTCGCAGGAATTGGAAGAAGGAAGTAGAGATACACAGGCCGGTTCGGGAAGAGCATCCCAAACGCAATGAGAACGCCAAACACCGCACCGGATGCTCCAATCGTAGGGAATACACTTCCCATCATGGCGGTAATCAAGAGATTAGCAAGCCCGCCTGCAACGCCGGAGAGTAGATAGAAAATGAGGAATTTTCTTGAACCCCACAGATTCTCTATTTCCATCCCAAACATCCAGAGCATGAGCATGTTAAAGAACACATGCCAAAAGTCGGCATGGAGGAAAGTGTATGTCACCAACTGCCACGGCCAAAAAGAAGTTAGAGAGGAAAAACCGAGATCAACGGGCCATAAGGCAAACAGCCCCACGAGATAAGATACAAGCGAGTCGCCTCCGATGTTGAATGGACGGAGGACAATGGCTGTCAGGAGCCATATCGCCCCATTCGTTATCAACAACCACTTGATCACCGGGGGAAAAAAGCTGAATCCACCGAATGAAGGGGGCCGGTAGTATCCACCAGATGAAGTGTTGCTAAACGCCATGAACAATCCCCTGCAAAATTTCAAGCATCAATACAACCCTCCGCACTGCTGATTGGTTTCATGCCCTGTCCAACGCTTCGACACCAGGCAGTTTCTTCCCTTCGAGAAATTCCAGTGAAGCGCCACCGCCCGTTGACACATGTGACACTTGCTGTTCCAAACCGGCGAGCGCAATTGCGGCGGCAGAGTCCCCACCGCCGACGATTGTGGTCGCACCCGTCTTCGTCGCCGCAGCAAGCATCTTCGCGATTTCGAAAGTGCCATGAGCGAAGTTGGGCATTTCAAACACACCCATGGGACCGTTCCACACAATTGTTTTGGCCTTCTTGATTTCCATTCCCATGATTTTCAGAGAATCCGGGCCAATGTCGAGTCCCCGCCAACCCTGCGGGATCTGTGAAACGGAAACCGTCTTTCGCGTTGCATCGTTTTCAAACTCCTTCGCTATCACACAGTCGTAAGGCAGAATCAGCCGGCGTTTCTTCGTCTTTGCTTCATCGAGAATTTTTCTGGCGAGAGATATCTTCTCTACTTCCACGAGCGAATCCCCAATCTCCATGTCCTGCGCCGCAAAAAAGGTAAACGCCATTCCCCCACCGATGATTAAGACATCGACAATCGGAAGAAGGTTTTGTATCACATCAATTTTGCCGGAGATTTTTGCTCCTCCCACGATGGCAACATACGGCCGCGGGGGATTTGCGACCGCTTTGCTCAGGAAACCGATTTCCTTTTCCATCAGATACCCGGCAACGCAGGGTTTAATGAATTTCGTTACCCCTTCGGTAGAGGCATGCGCCCTGTGCGCGGATCCAAACGCATCGTTCACATAGAGATCACCATACGTCGCAAGCTCATTCGCAAAGCTCGAGGCGTTTTCTTCCTCGTCTTCGTAAAAACGAAGATTCTCGAGCAGTAAGCACTCCCCCGGTTGAAGATCTTGCACCATCTGATTTGCTTCGGATCCAACACAGTCCGGCGAGAACTTGACCGGCGTTTTGAGCAGTTGCCCGAGCCGCACTGCCACCGGCTTGAGGGAAAACTCAGGATTCGGTTTTCCTTTGGGTCGGCCGAGATGACTCATCAAGATCGCCATTCCGCCATCCTTGAGGATCTTGTTGATAGTCGGGATGGACTCAAGGAGTCGCGTGTCATCCGCAACCTTGAGGTCCGTTGTCATCGGAACATTAAAATCGACTCGAACAAGAACACGTTTGCCCTTTAATGCAACGGAGTCAATCGTCAGTACTTTCATGGCAACCAGATAAAAAACGGCTGTCCGCAACGTATGGGCAGCCGATTGAGAAATTCTATGCTATTTTCTTCAAGAGATCAACCACCCTGCAAGAAAATCCCCATTCGTTATCGTACCACCCAAAGACTTTCACCATCGATCCCATGGCCATCGTCAATTTCGAATCGAAAATGCACGAGTGAGTGTTTCCTATAATATCGGTGGACACAAGCTCATCCTCACTATACTCAAGAATATCCTTCAGACCCCCGCCGGAGGCCTTTTTCATTGCATCGTTCACCTGTTCTCTCGTCGCAGGTTTCTTCAGCGTTGCAACAAAATCGGTAATGGAGGCGTCAGGAGTTGGAACACGGAGTGAAAAGCCGTCAAGCTTCCCGTTCAATTCAGGAATGACTTTTCCCACGGTCCGCGCGGCACCGGTGGTCGTAGGTATAATCGAAAGCGCAGCTGCTCTTGCCCTGCGAAGATCTTTGTGCGGAAGATCGAGCAGCCGTTGGTCGTTCGTGTACGAGTGAATGGTGGTCATAAACCCGTGCTCTACACCAAATGAATCATGAAGAACCTTGACCATGGGTGCAAGACAGTTGGTCGTACAGGATGCATTCGAAACGAATTGTTCTTTCCCCGTTAGCACGCCATCATTGACGCCAAGTACCACGGTGGCATCGATCGCATCCTTTGCAGGTGCAGTGAGCAGGACTTTCTTAGCGCCGGCATTGATATGAAGCATGAGCTTTTCACGGCTCGTGAAAATGCCGGTTCCCTCAATTACGAGGTTAACACCTAATTCCTTCCAAGGAAGTTTCCCAGGATCCTTCTCTGCAAGGATTTTGAACTTCTTTCCGTCAACAACAATATTGTCGCCGTCTGTAGAAACGTTTCCAGCATACTTTCCATGAACTGAATCGTACTTCAAGAGATATGCGAGGGTCTTTGCATCTGTGATATCATTGATCGCGGCGACCTCGAAACCGCTTTGATTCATAAGTCTTCTGAATACCAGTCTGCCGATTCTACCAAAGCCGTTGATTCCTATTCTGACCGCCATGTACTACCTCCTGATGAGACCTCAAAGGTGAGAAAAAGTCGATGTAATTGAAGAAAAGTGCTTAAAAAGCACGAAAAATGTACCAAGAAAGGCTTTGAATGTCAAGAAAACGGCGGAGTGTAACCCTACGGCGCAAGAGCAATTGCCGTTGCAAAAATCTTTTTTGGTCCGTGATTCCGAAGAGCTCGGGCACACTCAGCCGTGGTCGCCCCGGTGGTGATTACATCATCAACGAGAATCAGGGTCTTCCCTCCGATGGAAACGTTCCTCGGAACTTCAAATGCGCCGGCAACATTTTCCTGTCGTTCTTCTCGAGAGAGTTTTGTCTGGGAGCGTGTGTACCGCGTTCGTTTCAAGAATGAGGCAATGGGGATGTCGGTGATTTCTGCAATTCCTTTGCACAAGACGAGACTCTGATTGTATCCACGCTCCCGCAATTTCACTGAATGAAGCGGGACAGGTACGAGCAAACATGAAGACGGATCGTCGAGTGAATCAAGCAGACGCTTTCCGAGGAATCGTCCCAATTCGACGCCAAGCGTTGACATTCCGCCATATTTGAGTTGATGAATAACGGTTGGCAGCGCCCCGGCCTCTTCGAATTCGAACACCGCCAACATTTCGTCTACCATACCTGTGTCGATCAACTTGTTCCGGGTTTCCCGAAACAATATGTCATTAGGTTGAATGGGCTTGATTGATTTCCAGCATTCGCCGCAAATTCTTGAAGACGCGTCGGACCGCAGTCGCTGGCACGATACGCAGAGGGGAGGAAAAACAAATTCAACAAGCGGTTGAAGGAGGGGTTGATGACGCGAGAACATGTTGCTCTCAGGTTTTTTTTCGCCTGACCTTTCTTGTTTCCATCGCTTCAAGCTTTTTCATTTCATCACGAAGCTGGGCGGCTCGCTCGAACTCCAGGTCCTTGGACGCCCGTATCATTTCCTTGCGAAGCTCATCAACGAGGTCGTTCCGTTGATCGGTGCTCAGGTACTTGACAACCGACTCCGCAACCAAAGGCATTTTAGCCCGTTCCCGCCGTGCATCCCGCGATGCTTTCACATCGGCAACGGCGGTGGATGCCATTACTTCGTCAACGGTTTTATATACGGTCCGTGGAGAAATACCGTGCTCGATATTGTATTCGAGCTGCTTCGTCCGTCGCCGTGTGGTCTCATCAATCATCCGCTGCATTGAACCAGTCATTGTATCCGCATACATGATCACACGGCCATTGACATTGCGTGCCGTCCGGCCAGCAGTCTGAATCAGTGAACGTTCTGACCGAAGAAACCCCTCCTTATCTGCATCGAGAATGGCCACGAGAGAGACCTCGGGAAGGTCCAGCCCTTCACGCAGCAAGTTGACCCCCACTAATACGTCAAAATCTCCGAGGCGGAGATCACGTAGCGTCTCCACTCGCTCCAACGCATCGACTTCCGAATGCACATAGCGGACTTTGATGTTGATTTCCGTCAGGTATTCCGTAAGGTCTTCCGCCATTCTCTTTGTAAGCGTCGTGACCAGGATGCGCTCTTTCTTTTCAGTTCGCGTCCGGATCTCTGCAATCAAATCATCAATTTGATTCTTTACCGGACGGACTTCCACTTCCGGATCGATAAGTCCGGTTGGACGGATAACCTGTTCAACGACCACGCCCTTTGATTTCTGCAGTTCATAGTCTGCAGGGGTGGCGCTCACATAGATAACCTGCTTGACCATCGATTCCCATTCTTCAAACGTCAAGGGGCGGTTGTCCAATGCCGAGGGAAGGCGGAATCCGTGTTCAACGAGAGTCAGCTTTCGTGAGCGGTCCCCGTGGTACATCCCGCCGATCTGGGGAACGGTGACATGGGATTCGTCAATGACAAGGAGAAAATCTTCCGGAAAATAATCGAGCAGACAGTGAGGGCGGGACCCGGGTACCCGACCGGCAATGTGACGCGAATAGTTTTCAATACCCGAACAATAGCCGACCTCCCGCATCATCTCCAAATCAAATCTGGTTCGCTGCTCCAGCCGCTGTGCTTCCACAAGTTTGTTCTGCCCACGCAGTTCCTGCAACCGCAGTTCCAGTTCCTCTTCAATTCCTTTATATGCTCGTTCCAGAGTTTCACGGGAAGTAACGAATTGCTTTGCGGGGTAAATCACTTCATAGTCTGTCTCACCCAGCAAATGTCCATCGAGTTTGTTGATGTAGGAAATCTTCTCCACTTCGTCTCCAAAAAACTCGACTCGTATCGCCTCCTCGTTCTCGTATCCCGGGATTACTTCCACCACATCACCGCGCACGCGCATGGTTCCCCGTTCAAATTCAAAATCGTTGCGAACGTAGAAGATGTCAAGGAGCTTTCTGAGAAGTTCGTTTCGCTCAATCTTCTCCCCTTTCCGCACCACGACAATCTGGCTTGCCCATTCATCGGGAGCGCCAATACCGTAGATGCAACTGACGGACGCAACGACGATGACATTCTTCTCGCCACTGATCAGAGAACTCGTTGTCCTCAGACGGAGGCGGTCAATCTCGTCGTTGATCGAAGCATCTTTTTGAATGTAGGTGTCGGTGGAGGGAACGTACGCTTCCGGCTGATAATAATCGTAGTAGCTGATGAAGAACTCCACGCGGTCTTTCGGAAAGAACGACTTGAATTCCGCGTAGAGTTGGGCAGCGAGCGTCTTATTGTGCGACATTACCAGCACCGGCTTATTGATACTGGCAATCACGTTCGAAATAGTGAAAGTCTTCCCGCTTCCCGTCACTCCCAGGAGCGTTTGATGCATATCTCCTCGCCTCAGTCCCTCGATGAGTTCATTGATGGCTTGCGGCTGGTCTCCGCTCGGCTGGTAATCCGACACCAGTGAGAATCTTTCGGACTGCTCTTCCATTGTAAGCACTACAATTCCTCAATCTTTTTTCTTCCAGCGAAACCGTCATTCAAGTGGTGCCAGAAGCGGATGTCGTTCTCTCCCACCCTCCAGCAAAGGAACACTTCCTCTCCACTCTTCCGGATATGCGGAAAATCGATCAGGCCCTCCTCCATCCCCTTCACCACGATACCTTTGCTCTCCAGTTGCATGAGAATTTCGACGAGTGTTTCCATCTCCGCCGGAAAACTCCCGTCACCGTTCGGCCCCATGCCGCCAAAATATCGATGTCGACGAACGTCCCATCCCCTACTGTCCAGAATCTTCTTGAGCTCCGCCATCTTGCTCGCGAGAGCGTGGACCATGGTCAGTTCCTTACGCGCTTCTTCAAGAGTAAAGTGCTTTGCATATTGGAGCTTCTTCATTCCTTCACAAAAGTAATGAGGTTTCTCTTGAATAATTCCTGGACAAAGAGGGTCAGGCGTCCCTCCAGCGGTTCTATCGAATCGCCGAATTGTTCCCGAAGGCTGGCGGCAATATCGCCGATGGTCTTGCCACCATCGCACGATTTGTAAACAAATGAACCGAATTCATCCAGGTTCAACTTATCTTCCTTCTGAACAGCAATACGTGAAAAGAACCTCCCGAAAGGAGTGTCCCTGAAACGCGGAATAACCAATCGGATTCCATTTTCGACGTCGTTCCGTTCTTCAAAGCCATACAACCCGACCGGTCGTCTCTTCGTTAACTCGTCCATCCCATCCTATGCTTTCGCCTTTTTTGCATCTGATGAACCTTTGAACAAGATATACCCGAGGATGACAAACATCAAGACCGGCAGCACATCATTGTTCCAGAGGAACGGGAGGAATTTGTAGCCGAATGCGATCGGAAGAGGCAGGCCTGTTTCATCATTGACAAAGCCAGGGATGAAGTTTAGGAATGCCCCGAAAACTCCGAGCAACGCTCCTCCGGCAATCAAACCTGAGGAGAGGAGCGTTCCTTCGCTTTCTTCCGCTGCGTCGGGAACCCTCTTGTACTTTTTGTCCGCAATCCTGCGAATGACACCGCCGACAAAAATGGGGAAGGTCGAGGACAACGGAAGATAGAAGCCAACCGAAAAGGTCAATGAGTGCAATCCGATCAGCTCCATAAAGAGGGCGATGCAGGCGCCAATAATGATCAGTCCCCATGGGAGTTTTTGCTCGAGCAGTCCGCTGATCAAGACGGCCATTAGATTTGACTGTGGAGCGGGAAGATCCTGTGTCCCTATGCCATCGATGCGTTGATACTTTGCCATCCTCGTTGCAGGATCGACCAGGTAATTTCCCGGTGCGATGCCTTCGACATCAACTACTTTCACAAAAAGGTATCTGTTTCCGTCCTTGCCAACGATGGATTCTGCCCGATCGGTCATTTCTGTCTGCACCTTGAATGGCTGTGTCAGCGCAACCTCGCGCGCAACGCTTTCGTTCAACAAGAGCATGGTGATCCCAACGATCGATGCGGAGGTCACGACGCCGATCAACAAGGCAAGCTGCTGGGATCGAGGTGTTGCGCCGAGCAAATGGCCGGTCTTGAGGTCCTGTGCAGTTGTCCCGGCATTGCTGATAGCAATACAGACCACAGCGCCAACAATCAACGCAAGATATGTGTATGATTGCCCGCTCCACCCGACCGCAAGAAAAATCAAACAGGTCCCAATCAACACAGCGATCGTCATGCCGGAAAGAGGACTGGAGGATGATCCCACGATCCCTGTAATTCTTGCTGAGACTACTGAGAAAAGAAACCCAAAGAGCACAATCAAAATTGCGCCAAGAAGATTCATCTGAAAGACCGGTACAAGCCAGATGAATACTGCAATCAGAAGCGATCCGATTCCAACTACAGTAATCGGTGTGTCGTGTTCCGTCCGAAGAACTGCGCCCGCACCTCCGTTTCCTCCACGCTCAAGCGTTAGTTGTTTGATTGAGGATCGAAGGGAATCTATGATTGCAGGCGATGCACGCAGTAGACCGATTATGCCCCCGGTCGCAACCGCCCCCGCACCCATGTACCGGATATAGTATCTCCAAATGTCGCTTGTCGTCATGTCGCCAATAGGAATTACTCCCGGATAAATAGGCGTCGTCACCGCCTGCCCGATGAATGCGATGATTGGCGAAATAATGAACGATGCCATCAAGCCACCCCCGACCATGATCAGCGACGTCTGCCAACCGATAATATATCCCACTCCCATGAGTTCCGGGGCTGCATCCATAGCCCACGAAGAGCCACGATAAAATGGAATATGTTTTTCGACACTCGGCTGCCAGAATCCAAAAAGCGTCGG
>QKGJ01000269.1 GCA_003251275.1 Ignavibacteria bacterium | reverse complement strand
GTCTTCCGCATCTTCCAGGAAACCCTGACGAATGTGATACGCCACGCGGCGGCATCGCACGTGGATGTTGTTCTGAGTACTCGCGAACAAAAAATGGTGCTCCAAGTAAGCGATGACGGAAAGGGAATCGCCAAAGAGAAAGTCTCCGATTCTTCATCACCCGGGCTCCTCGGTATGCAAGAAAGAGCTATTATGGTGGGGGAATTGTAGAGATTGATGGAAAACCCGGAACAGGGACAACCGTCACTGTCCGAATTCCTGTCGTCAGGAGTTCAGGCGGAAACTAATGGGAATATTCTCCCAACTGAAACTGATTGTCGTCCGGTCGAATGCTATCGTAAAGCCGGATCAATGCTTGAATTGCATCCTGACTTCCCCTTTGCGCAGCAGCCCGATACAAACGCGCAGCAAGAGCGGTATTTCGTCCAACCCCTTTTCCTTCTTCGTAGCAGAACCCGAGACCGACGCTTGCAAGAAGCGACCCTTTTTCGGAAAGCATGAACAACCTCCCTACTGCCTCCACCCGATTCTGATCATCGGTTTCGCTCCGGATTGAAACGATAGCGAGTCTCGCCAATGCATTCGTATTTCCGAGCCTGGCGGACTCACTCCAATCGCGATGGGCAGCGGCCTGATCCTTCGGAACCCATTTTCCACCAAATCGTAAGAGACCAAGCTCCTCCAGCGCGAATGGGTTATTTTGTCCTGCCGCGCGTTCCAGCATCTGCACTGCCTGTCCTTCGGTGATAAATGCATCGTTCTGAAATAGCTTCCCGTCAAAACCGAGAACCTTCAACCCTGCCCATGCGAAAAGGGCTTCGGCGTCATCCGCTTTCGCCCTTTTTTTTAGATGCCGGTAGAACTCCGGACCATCGAGCAAGTGAAGCAGCAGGCGCGTTGCCGGATATGAATCCAGCCTGATTCCCCGGACATAATATGATGCGCTCTTGATGAGATCCCGATGAAGGATTGTTCCACGCTCATAAACTCGCCCCAGTAGGGTCAATACCTCCGGAACACCATTCCTGGCAAGAGAATCAAGCCCCATCAAAGTTATTGAGTCCGCAAGCAGTTGACCACCAAATTTCTGGTAGCCGAGAATATCATTCAGATTATCATTGAGGTCACGAAGTGCTTTTTCCAGCTTGATGCTATCGGTCACTTCTTCATTGTCCTGCGTCGAGAGGAGGACAGGATCGAAAATGCGAGCAATGGTGTCTGGTTCCTGGCTGCGATGGAGATACTCATCCAATCGTTCCAACACTTTTATAGCAGGAGCGTAGTTCGAATCCGCAGCCATTGCAATCCATTCTCTTGCCCGCTTCAGGTCTTGCGGCACAATAAGATTGTTCGTCAGCATGATGCCAATCTGAAATTCCGCTTCGGGCATACCGCGCTTTGCGCAGAAAAGAAAACTCTTGTAGGCCTCAAAGGGATTCCAATCCAAACCGATTCCTTCGATCTGGAGGATGCCCAGGTTGTACCTGGCTGGAAGGAAACTCTTGGACGCAGCACGCATCATCCAATACGCTGCCCTCAACGTGTCGGCATCAGCGCCTCGGCCAAAGAGATGCCGCAGACCCAATTCATGCTGTGCCACGACATCACCGGCATTGGCCCTTTGAACCAGCTGGAAGGTCTGGATCATTTTCGATGTTGCATCGCTTGGCGTAAGAAATGGAACGCCAGGCGCTGCTGCATATCCTTTGAAAACCGGACTGCGCGAGGTATCTATCATAGTACGGGCATGTCCCGTGCTGGTCATCGCGAGGATTGCAAGAACGAATGTCCGGGCGTATTTCCCGGCCACCATAGAACAAGATGTACGAATCGACACTCGCTGATCAAACATGGTAGACAAGATATTACAAAAGGTGTTGGAAGCAAGAGTACGCCTTGAATCCAAACGATTATATTCCTACAATGTCCTTGTTTGTTCCAGACAACCCATGGAGAACCACCTGCGGATTCTCATTCATTCGTTTTCGAAGAACACCGCAACGCTTGTTGAAAAGTATCTCTCACACAAAGACTTTTCCTGCGAGATTCTCCATACTTCCGATCACCAGCAGTTGCTGACCGCGGTTCGTTCATCCTCAATTGACCTTGTCATTGTAGAACACCACCCTCCAGAAGTTGATTCATTCCTAATCCTGAAAGATGTATTAGCCGAAGCTGCAAACATCGGAGTCCTCGTTGTCATCGACGACATGGAGGAAGACGAGGAAGAAGTTAGCTTTCGCTTACTCAAGGAGGGGGCTTCTGATTGCGTTCAGCGGAGTCACCTGTCTCGCATCAGACTCGCAGCCGCCGCATCATTAACCCGAAACGCGGGGAACGATACACTTCGACAAAATCAGGCAATGTTTCAGCTCATTACGGATAATGTATCGGATCTCATTGCAGTAATGGATGTGCAAGGCAAGCGGCTATATAACAGCCGATCGTACCAGAAGACCTTTGGAACTTCGGAAGAGTTAGAGGGAACGGATTCATTCGGGGAGATACATCCTGAAGACCGCGAGCGAATTCGCGGTATATTCCAGGAGACAGTGAAAACGGGAGTAGGCCGACGAACAGAATTCCGGTTCGTCCGCAAGGATGGAACAACAAGATATATTGAGTCCGTGGGAAGCGTAACACGCGATACCTCGGGGAAAGTCGATCGAGTACTCGTCGTCTCCCGGGATATTACCGAACAACGGGAAGCAGAGTACCAACTCCGCATGCTGGCGTATGCTTTGACGGGGACCAAAGATTGTGTTTCCCTTTCCGACCTTGAAGATACCGTCCTGTTCGTGAACGAAGCTTTCATACACACCTTCGGCTATGTCGACGATGAGATCATAGGGAAGAATATCAACCTCGTTCGATCTGATCGATTCGGGGGAGGAGAAATCCTTGCGGCAACGGTGAAAGATGGTGCGTGGAGTGGGGAGATTTTCAGCCGAAGGAAGGATGGAACGGAATTCCCTGTTGAACTGTGGTCATCCCTTGTCAAGGATAATGACGGAAACCCCGTTGCTACGGTGGGAATTGCCCGCGATATTTCCGACCGAAAAAAGAGCGAAGAAGCCCTGCGAAAGAGTGAAGAGCGATACCGGCTCTTCTTTGAAGAGGATCTGACGGGCGATTTCATCTCCACTCCGGATGGTCATCTTCTTTCCTGCAACCCTGCCTTCGTTCGCATGTTCGGTTTCGAATCGGTCGACCATGCGATGGGAACCAATCTGTCGGCCTTGTATCCCGATCCAGGAGGGAGAGCGAAATTCCTCGAAAAGATTATCCAACATCGCAAACTGGAGTATTATGAAACGGAGCTGCACAAAATCAATGGCACTCCATTATACGTCATCGAGAACGCCATCGGAATCTTTGACAAGGAGGGTAACCTCCTGCGCATCAAGGGATACATTTTTGACAACACGCGGCGGAAGGAACTCGAGGATCAGTTGCTCCATGCGCAGAAGATGGAAGCGGTCGGACAACTCGCCGGAGGTATTGCACATGAGTTTAA
>QKGJ01000027.1 GCA_003251275.1 Ignavibacteria bacterium | reverse complement strand
CAGCATCAATCAATGTCGTGACTTTTCTCCCAAGGATGTCATGGATTGGAAGCACGACGCGTCCCTTTTCTGCGACATCATACCGAATGCTCGTTGTCGGGTTAAAGGGATTTGGATAGTTTTGGTAGAGCTTTGTGACAAGCGGAATCTCTGTTTGGGCGATGTTTGTAAGAATATCAATCTGAATAGGCTCGGTGTCGGTGTAGTGCACCGTTCCATCGAAGTCGATCTGCTTGAGACGGTAGTATGCCGTTCCTCTCACCGGGGTTGAATGTGTAAAGCTGTAGTATTGCGGCTGATTCGTCGTTCCATGCCCCCGTATGAAACCGTTCGGTACAGTTTGGAAACCGGAGTTCAGCTCATTGGACCGTTGCACTTCGAATCCATAGTTGTTTACTTCGCTCACGGTCGTCCACTCCAGAAACACATCGCCGCTTTCTCCAACACTTCCTGTAAAACTCGAGAGCTGGACAGGCAGTGGAACGCATTGCCCGCCACCATCAGTCCCACAATTCAAACCAGAGACTGTGAAGCTATAATTGCCGCATCCGGCGCCTGCTGTTACCTCATGGACTACAAAAACGAACGTAGCTCCTGCAACAACATCGAAAGACATGGACGTGTTATCTCCGCTTCCTCCCATATCCGCGAGATAATTTGCACACAGACTGGCAGGGTTGAAACTTCCAGAATAGGCGACACCAAAAATGTTTCCTGCGCAGGACGATTGAAGAACAATCGTTACACAAGCTGTGCTGGCACTTGTATTCGTATAGGTGTACAAATCGTAGAAGCGGTTGTCTACGGTCGTAAAGACGCCGGGGCATACTTTTGGTGAAGCACACGAGCTAGGAACACCATCTCGTGTAATTCTTCCGGGCTGCGTCGGATCACCGGAGGCCAAACTGCCCGAACCAACAGTGTTCGGACAAACACAAGTGGGAAGAACGAAAACCAGGTTCTGTGTCGTCGATCCTGTATAATCAACGGCAAGGTTGAGAACAATTGGTGTCCCGCAAACAAAGCCGGGCGAGGTACTTACTTCAAACGGAACCGTATTGAATCCCGAGCTGCTCGCAACGATATTCGAATAAGAAGAGACAGGTTGGGCAATGGTGACTCCGGGGGTTGTGGAACTCAAAGTCGTGGTGATTGCCGTCGCCGTCGCGGTTCCCGTATTTCTCAGTGTTATGAAAAGATCATTGCATTCATTGAAATCAATAGTACCATTGCCGTTGCCGCCGCTTATTGATGATGTGAGGTAACTAAGACTTGCCTGTGGTGTCGGATCGGTGAATTGAAAAGATGCAATCCGGGTTTGCCATGGAGCTGTTCCTGTCGTTTGAATGTACTCATTGGTGTACCAGAATGTTTGGTCGTCCGTTGGATCGACGCTCATGCTTGTGTAATCCCCCCAGCGGTTTGCAGTTCCAGTCTGTGAGCCAGTTCCCGTAATAATTGTTTGCTCGGCGAGTGTCATCGTTCCGAGGGGGTCAGCAGCGTGTCTTCCGGTATATCGAATCGTGGGGAACACGCTCGCGCTCGCAATGGAGTACCCGAGGGCAATATCTCCTTGACCGTTCATTGCAATACTTCCGACCCACCGGTGGTTGGCGTCAGGGGCAAACGTTCCCTGCTGATACATTGACCATGCCCCGGTCGTTTTTCGCAACTCATACCATCTGATCCCGGCATGGTTTGATCCATTTTCATCGACCGTGTGATTTGTCACAAGGGTTTGATAAGAGCCAAAATTCCGATACTGAAGCCGGTTCATCATCAGGTCTGCGAGAGCGTCCAAGCCGACCGCGGTTGAAGGTTGGGGGATACAATTCCTATTTCCATTACACATGTTTCCATCGAACGCAGCTGTTAGAATTGCTGTTGGGCCGGTAAATGTGGAATTGCTGGGAGTGACCCAGTCGACCTGAAGCTCAAACACTTCAAACCTATCTGATCCGCCAAAGACAGCGCCATCTTCCACACCACCAAAGTAATTTGGGGCGTTCGCTGGAGGAGCAGGCCCATCAAGATTGCAGGGTAATAAGTGACCCTGGGAAGTCGGAAGTTGGAAAATCACTCCTTGCGCTGGATTACCTCCGGTCAGCATTACACTTCTTTCAAATACGACGGCAGCAGGGCCGACAAAGGTAAAGCTAGGTGGAGGGGGTGGGGCAAAAGAGTTTACCGACATGTAATACCCATCAGGCCACACACCTAGCTTTGGATAATCAGGCAGGTTTGTGAACTGGAACGCGTATCTGTGCCATGCCCCAAGTGGATCGCTTGTTTGTGAAACCGCGAGAAGCTCGTAGAATGGCCCATTGGGAAAAGTCGGTAAAGCGAATTGGGTTACAAGCCAGCGATCGGCAAGGTGGTCATACAGCACAATCGGATCGCCGTCATTCGTTCCTGTCCACGGCCCAACGAATCCTTGCCAGAGTGTGCTATTGTCCGCCGGTCCATAGAGGATATTGCCGGACTTTCCATAAATTACAAACGAACTGTTGACCATCTGGATGTAGTGATTCGGACCAACATCACCGTCAGGATCGGGAGGGTATACGCCTTGGCGATTCCCCACTCCTTCAAAATTTACCAGAGGCACGCTCATTAAAGTGTTGCCGCCAACCCTTTGAACAACCGGGTCAGTTTCTCCTCGTTCCTCTGGTGCTCCAGTCTCATTACGAATACGCCCAAAGTCGAATTTGTTCGGTACCTCTTTTTCCATTCCATCCTTGGATCTGTCCAATGGTGGAATCATCGGCATTTCCCTCAGGGTTGGGGATGTATCATTGAGGATGGAGGTGAGGATTTCGGAGGGTTGGAGAACTTCTTCTTGTGCGTAGGCGGAAGACAGCAGAAGCGCGCAGAAGAAAGGGGCAAGGAATCTCATCATAACGTTCCTCATTGTTGTGGCTTGATTTTGGTATGTGGGGTTACCAGCCAATACTTTCGTTCAAGCACAACAGCAATCGGTATCTCATGACCGGTCAGCTGAAAAAAACATAGCAAGGAATAAAACTAGTTGCAACACTTGATGTGGGGGGAGTCTTGGCCAGAGTAGTGTATGTCCGAGAGATTCCGTGCCGGAGGACCACTTGTTAGATCATATTTCGTTCGTTCGGTGACCCCTAGCCTTTTGCACGAAATGGATTGCTGAATGGATGTGGGAGGCTTGTGCGCCCGAAGGGATTCGAACCCCTAACCCCCAGCTTCGTAGGCTGGTGCTCTATCCAGTTGAGCTACGGGCGCAGGAAAACTAATTAGTTTCGCGTATTTGCTGTTCACTGCTCCGAAATCCTCTGAATCGCAAGGATGATCGGCTTACAGTTTTGTTTACACCTAAATCAACGGAACTGCGTTCTCCACTCGTTCAGGCCTTCGGTGCCGTGCATCATAGACTGCGTGGAGTGATGATCTAATGGACTATCTCCCGAAGTTCGAACGATCAGTTGCAGCGTAAATATAACAAACATTTTGCGTGACGGCAAGGTACACCTTCCCCGGCCTCCTCCTCCCTTGTTTGCCCTTTCATTCCTCATGCAGTATATTCCCGTGAAGGGATTTCACTAACCATTTGCACATAAACGAAATCAGGCACCAAGGCCTGAGTAATATACTGCGCCTGTCGTGTTATTACACGACACGTGCAGCATAATAACAATGTTAGCCCGCAGCACGAAACTCAAATATGATCGATCCTAACGATCCAAGG
>QKGJ01000052.1 GCA_003251275.1 Ignavibacteria bacterium | reverse complement strand
AAATGGGAGGGATCATCGTAGCCAACCTGGGAGGCGACTTCCGCGATGGTACCCGCACCCTTGCGTAGGAGCTGACTTGCTCTCTCCAATCTGCGCAAGCGGACAAAGTCCCAGGGAGAGCGGTCGGTAAGTGCTTTGATCTTCCGGTGAAGCTGCATACGACTCAGGTACATCTCCTGCGCAAAGATCTCAACCGTGAAACCGATGTCTGAAATCCGACCCTCAATTACTTCCATCGCCCGATTGAGAAAACGTTCATCAGTAGAGGTGATTGCGATATCCTTCAGTTTGAGCGTCCCCTCTTCTCGGAATCGCTCCCTGAGGGCCCGTCTCTGGTCAATGAGATTCTTCGTACGCGCCTGCAGCTCCCGTGAGTCGAACGGCTTGGTAACATAGTCATCGGCCCCTGTTTCCAGTCCCTCAATCTTGTTCTCACTCCCTGCCCTTGCCGTCAGGAGGATAATCGGGATATGGCTCGTTCTCTCATCCTGTTTGAGAATCTTGCACAATTGGAATCCATCCATCTTCGGCATCATCACATCGCTGATGATGAGATCCGGGATGGTTTCGATTGCTTGTGCAACTCCGTCTTCACCGTTGACCGCTTCGATGACTCTGTATTGGCCAAGGCGCGTGCGTATGTACGTGCGCATGTCAGCGTTGTCTTCAACGAGAAGGAGAAGAGGGAGAGACTCTTTACTGGTCTTGTCCGTCTGCTGATCCAAGACAGCAGAATCAACAAAGGGATCCCTCACAGGATAGCCGGCACTTTCGTTTCTGTGGTCTTCATAATCAACAATCCATTCCTTCTTCAACAGGTCCTTCCGGATTGGAATCTGCACGGTAAACGTGCTCCCTTTGCCAACCTCACTGATAGCAGTGATTTCTCCTGCATGCAATTCCACCAGCTCTTTCGTCAGTGCAAGCCCGATACCTGTCCCCTCCTGATTACGGGTATGTGATGCGTCGACCTGGTAAAACCGGTCAAAGATCCGGGGAAGCACCGCTTCAGGAATGCCGATGCCGGTGTCAGCCACCATGATGGTGGCCTTACCTTGTCCATCAGACATACCACCTCCCTTAGAGGGGGGGATCGGTGTGACGGTGATTCTCACTTCTCCTCCTCGATGCGTAAACTTGAATGCGTTCGACAGCATATTTGTCACGATCTTTTCAACAACATCACGATCAAACCAGCCCATGTATGGTTTGTCGGGAACGTTGATAGAAAACGCGATCTCGTTATGCGCGGCGAGCGATTCGAAGGACGCTGCAATCCCTCGGACAGCTTCACCTAGGTCCTGGTTGCGAAAAGCAAGCTGCTTTTGCCCTGATTCTATCCGCGAAAGGTCAAGGAGCTGGTTCACCAGACGCAGCAGTCGCCGGCTGTTTCTCGCGATCATACCCGCCTGTACTGTCACATCATTGGAATACTTGCCAGATGCAAGCTGCGTAGCAGGTCCTTCGATCAGGGTAAGGGGTGTACGGAACTCATGGGAGATATTTGAAAAGAACCGCGATTTGAGCTGGTCGACTTCGCGCAATTTCTCTGCCTCGACATGCTCCAGTTCCGCCTGGTGTTTGAGTCGTTCTCGATTCCTTTCAAACCGCCGAAAAGAATACAATAATCCGAGAATCGCAATCGCATATCCGCCATATGCCCAGGTTGTCTTCCACCAGGGAGGTGTAATAATGATGCTGACTGCAGCCTCTTTGTCACTCCACACTCCATCGCTGTTTGTCCCCTTCACGCGGAAGATATACTCACCGGGAGGAATGTTCGTGTATCGCACATCCCGTTTCGTTCCTGACGAATTCCACTGTTCGTCAAAACCCTCGAGCTTGTGGAGATGCTGGTTCCTCTCGGGCACTGTGAGGTCGAGGACAACGAACTCAAACGATATGAAATTCTGATCGTAGGGGAGCGTGAGTGCGGCATCCGACAAATCAAATGACGGGACCGAAACAACACTATCAAAAACAGAGATCTTCGTGATCAGCACTTGAGGCATAAACGTGCTTTCGCGTATGCTGTCCGGGTGAAAGACGAGAATGCCTCCCGCCGTACCCATGACGATCTCACCGGTTGGTCTTCGATACGCACCCAGCCCAAAGACGTTACTTGGCAGGCCATCATGCACGGAAAATGTCTTGAAGGTTCCTGAAGCTGGATCAAGTCTCGACAGTCCATCATCCTGGTAACCAACCCAGATGTGTCCTCTCGTATCTTCGATGATGGACGTGATTTTGTTTGATTTTCCACTCCCCCGGAGGTACCTCGTAAACTTTCCCATTCGCTTATCGAACTTGTTTAATCCATTGGTCGTCCCCACCCACAAGGTACCGGACGCGTCCTCAAAGAGGACTTTGGCCATATCATTCGAGATGCTCTGAGGATCATGCGGGTCAGTAGCCCAGACATCAAACTCTTCTGTTCTCGGGTCGAACCGGTTTAGCCCTCCTTCAGTTCCCAACCAGAGAATCCCGTCGTCATCACGAATGATGTCCCAGACTATTTCAGTCTTATACTCTTTCATGTATTTCATTGTTCTTGGATTGAACTTACAAAGCCCTGCCTCATACGTTCCAATCCAGAGAGTGCCATCAGGATCAGGGGCGATGGACAGAACCACGTTGTTCATGAACGTAGCCTTCTTGTTCCCGGGATCTCGTTTGAATGAAGTTACTCTGCCAGATTTCTTTTCAAATCTCACAAGCCCGTCACCCCACGTTCCAAACCACAGAGTTCCTCTCCCGTCACCATATACGGTGTGTACCGTGTTCTTCAGCGCGATCGAGTAATCGAATGGGAGCAATTTTTCACCTGCGGGGATTTTGCGAAACCTGTTCTCCGAACCCTCAACCCATAGAATTCCCTCGGTGTCTTCGAAAACCAGTCCGGCAGCCTGGGATTCCTGTGTGTTCGGCTCGTGAAGGAAATGTCTAAAGCCTTTTGACCGCATGAGCTTAGCCAGGCCCACTCCCGGGGCCGGAATCCAGAGATTACCCGCCGAATCCTCCACAAATCGGGGCTCCCAGTTCCAATGAGTTCCTTTGAAGCTGTATGGATCATTCTTGTTGTACTTGTGGCGGATGAATCTCCCTGACCTTCTATCATACTCATTCATTCCATCATTCTTGGTCGTTACCCATATGGTGCCATAGTGATCCTCGTACATTCCCATGAGGTCGTTGCTTGTGAGAGTGTGCGTATCAAGCAGATCATGCCGGTAATGTGTAAGGGAGGCATTTGCCTTTTGATAGCGAAACAGTCCCTCACCCGTTGCAATCCACACGGAGCCGAGGCGATCTTCGATGATGTGCCTGGGCGCTTTGTTACGAAGCGAGGGCGGTATCAAGGGATGTTTCCAGTTATATATGAAAGTCCTCGACTCAGGATCAAACCTCATCACCCCGCGGCTCGTACCGATCCAGAGGAAGCCGAGTGAGTCCTCCCGGAAAAATGCAAGGAAATCATTGTCGGTGTAGTTGGGACTATCAACGTTGTGGGGATACCGGACTATTCTTC
>QKGJ01000251.1 GCA_003251275.1 Ignavibacteria bacterium | reverse complement strand
GGATAATGGGGACCGGCTTTTTTTGGAGATCAATCCAGCTGAAAAGATTACGATAGGTTTCATACATGGTTCGCGCGTAATGCGGGTAGCCCAGAAGTTCACCGATGCGATTGGCAGCGGAGGCGGCGCTATCGACGTTTGTCAGAAGGATTTCGTACCCCGTGACGCTTTCCCCAAGCTGGAAGATTGTTTGTGCATCTGCGATGGATGTGAAGGCATAAATATCGTCATACTCTGCCATCCCGCTCTCGTAAAGCCCGGAGACACGGAACTGCATCACACGCATCTGCCCCGGTTCCAATGAGCGACCTATTCCAAACACAGTCACCTTATCACCCAGGCCAAGGGAGAGCTTGGCAGCAAGTTTTCGTCCGAGCACGATTTTCGCCGTAGAACCGGGTGCGCGTTCTACATCAAATCTTCCTTCGACAATAAACCGGCGCACAGATGTTGCATCACGCAACGGGTCGATACCCTTTAAGAGAATCCCGTCGACGCCATCTCTTGAACGAATGAGCGCCTCACGCGAGACAAAGGGAGAAATGACGCGAACCCCTGGAATGCTATCCTGAATCGTTTGAATGTTCTTTTCGTAATTCCGCAGGGGGAGATTCTGGAATCCTTGAACCTGAACATGCGTCGCAAAACCAATCACCTTGTCCGTTATTTCTTTTTCGAATCCCCCAAGAACCGCAAGTGCAATGATCAGAGTTGCAGAGCCGAGGGCAATGCCAACGATTGCAATGGCCGTAATGAAGGAAATAAATCCATTACCTCGTCCTGAACGAAGATGGCGAGAAGCGATGAAAGAGGTAAATGACATGATTCGCGAGAGGACGGCTATGTGGGCTTGGAGCCCTTGCCGCTGAATTCAAGCAAGAAGCCCTTGATAAATTGATCGAGATCGCCGTCCATCACGCCATGCACATCGCTGGTTTCCACGTCGGTGCGATGATCCTTCACCATATTATACGGATGGAAGACGTAGGAGCGAACTTGACTCCCCCATTCGATTTTCTTCTTGGTGCTTTCGATAGCGTTCAATCTGGCTTCCTCTTCCTCTTTACGCTTCTGATAGAGCTGGGACTTCAGCATTTTCAGCGCACGTTCCTTGTTCTGAAATTGAGAGCGCTCTTGCTGACAGGCAACAATGATCCCGCTCGGCATATGCGTAATCCGAACAGCGGTCTCAACCTTGTTTACATTCTGTCCCCCTTTGCCTCCGGACCGAAACGTATCCACCTTGAGATCAGCAGGATTGATCTCGATTTCTACGTCATCTTCTATTTCCGGATAGACATACACCGAGGCAAACGAAGTATGTCGCCGCGCATTCGAATCGAACGGAGAAATCCTCACGAGGCGGTGGACACCGTTTTCTGCCTTCAGATACCCATACGCGAACTGGCCGCCGATTTCGACCGTTGCACTTTTGATGCCGGCACCATCGCCATCCAAACGATCGGCCAGCGAAACCTTGTATCCTTTTCCCTCTGCCCAGCGAAGATACATGCGCAGCAGCATCTCAGCCCAATCCTGGGCTTCAGTCCCTCCGGCGCCTGCGTGAATAGTGAGAAGAGCATCCCGCTCGTCGTCGTCGCCGCTCAGCATGTTCCGAAACTCCAGATCCCCCATGCCGTCCGCAACATGTTGCAGATCTCTATCAGTTTCTTCAAGAACCGATCCGTCGTTTGATTCCTCGGCAAGAGCGATAAGCGCCTCGGTGTCGTCCAGAAGTTTCTTTAGTCTTTCCCACCCCTCAATCCACTCGTTCAGAAAGCTGATCTGCTGCATTACTTTTTGAGCGGCCACATTGTCATTCCAGAATTCGGGAGACTCTGTCTTCGCGCGGAGGGCAGCTACTTCCTGTGCTTTGCGTTCGAGGTCAAAGATACCCCCGGAGATTCAGCAGCCGTGTCCGGTACTCAGTGAGCAACTCTTTTTGATCTTCAAACATTCATTACCTCGCTATTGAGATTTGTTCCTCGATCTCCAACTCCATCCGCAGCATGGCACTGCTGAGTGTTTTACCCTGAGCGTCATTCTTGAGTGATTTCGTCCCGCCTCCTCCAAGAGATTCGTGTAGCAGAAAGTTGAGCGCCCAGAGATTGGGTAATTCGAACCGCTCAACCGCGCCCAGGGCGATTCCGATGAAATGTTTCTTCACACGCTCGACGGTGAGATATTTAGTGAGCAGAGGGTAATATTCTTCGCGACGAGCAATCACTCCTACGTTTCCGGTATCTCCCTTGTCCCCCGAGCGGGCGTGAGCAATGTCTATGAGCCTGATTTTCATGTTTTCCTTTTTACACTTCCTCGACAATGACTTGCGGCGTCACGGCTGTCTTTTTCATCAATGCGGGCCAGTATGCAATTACTTCGCTCGGCTTCGGCCGTCCCCCGGCAAAACCGGTCACAGCGGGAGGTCCCGTCAAGATGAGAGGAGCCAGTTCCATTCCAAATCGCTGAACCGACGAATATTCGGAACCACGCACGCCGATGCGCAGGACAACTTCATTCGGTTCAGCAATGGCCGGTGCAATAGGACCATGGCTTGAATTGTAACCGAGAAACTCTGATCGAACTTCATCAAACGTAAGACCCAGATCTGCAAGCCTTGTTCGGAGGATCTGATCCGCAGCCTTCGCTTTGTCAAGCGCATCGGGCCAAGCATACGTCAACGTACCGATCGCTGTATAGCCGTCAAGATACGACATGGAGACCTTGTAGGAATCGGTTGCGGGCTTTCCTTTCACTCCGGAAACTGTGACACAATTCGGCCCCGAGTCTTTCAGTTGGATCGTCGTAAAGTCTGCGATGCAATCGGGTGTGATGTACTCAGAAGGATTCCCAATTTCGTACAAAAGCTGTTCCTTTACCGTTTGCATGGACACAAGGCCGCCGGTGTTCTCGTGTTTTGTGATAACGATTTCTGCGTTCGGATAGGCTTCGGCGATGGGGAAGCCAATGCGCGCAATATCCGGAACGCTCCGCCAGTCGGCAGAGAAATTTCCTCCGCTTGCCTGTCCACCGCATTCCAGGATGTGGCCAGCAACAGTTCCGGCCGCAATTTTATCCCAGTCATTTTCTTTCCACCCGAATTCGTAAATCATCGGAGCAAGCGTCAGACCGGTATCGGTGGTTCTTCCTGTAATCACTATATCAGCGCCTTTCTGAAGAGCCTCCACAATTGGCCATGCACCAAAGTACACATTCGCGCTCATCACTTTGTCTCGCACAGCGTCAAGAGATTCCTGGCTTTCCATGTTCTTCAGAGCAACACCGTTGGCTTTCAGGTCATCGATGCGGTCAAGAATATCATCGCCAAGAACGACACCGATTTTTAGTCCCCTGATTCCCAGTTTTCTCGCAACGGCGAAAATGGCATCCCGGCAGGCTGTGGGATTGACCCCTCCTCCGTTGGTGATCACCTTGATGTTCTTCTTCACGAGGACAGGAAGGATACGCTCCATCAAGGGAACGAGATCTTTCGCGTAACCCAGACTCGGATCTTTGCGTTTTTGTTTTTGCATGATGGACATGGTC
>QKGJ01000407.1 GCA_003251275.1 Ignavibacteria bacterium | reverse complement strand
AGTATTAGCAGCGAGTCTGATATTGCCTGGCCGGAAAGACTCGTGCCTGCGGCCCGGAACGTGTAGGGAAGCCCGAGCTTCGACGCTTCCCCCATCACCAGCCGAACCTCCTCGTCACTCTCCACCTTAACAACGAGTTGCGGGATAAGCCTGTAGAAACTCGCATCCGTTCCAAAAGCAAGCGTCCCCAGCGGATCGTGGATCAATCTGCCGACAGGGATGCGTTTTTTGAGGATTTCGTAGAGTTGTTGGTATTGACCGGTGAGCATTTCGTTTGCCCAATGTACAAAAATCGAGGGGGACTTGACAGTGCGGAGAATTGATTTTCGTTTTCTTATCTTGATGTATCTCATCTGGCTCGGTCTCTTCCCGACTATAGGAGCTGTGAAATGATAACACGAGTTGCAACAGCTGCTCTTCACATCCTCTCCCTCCTCGCCTTTTTTACGCTTGTCAGTGGTTGTAGAAAGGAAACCGGTCCAACAGGTGGTGGCGCTAACGGTAGGAGCAAGCCTGTTTGTCGGGACGCACCGTTTCGGAGTTTTCCGCAGTGAAGAGTCGAGTTTGAATTTTTGAGGTGGCTGTAAGTCCCAAAACCGCTTGCATCTTCCGCTTGAGCAGTGTACATTCTCACACGCATTTGCATTTCACCTTTTCGATACCCGCCTCTTATGCTGGATAGGCTCCCGTGACGAATCCTCCATCTCCTTTTATGTTATCGCTGAAGAAGAGTGCCGTTGCGGCAATCCTGCTGGCGTTTGTCGGTGGTATCTTTGTTCTCAAGTTTAACGCCCGTGTAACTGAATTTCACTCCTTAGTCGCCGCGTCCTATTTTGTTGGGTATGCGGTGCTATCAATTTGGCTGTGGAGTGCAGAATTCAAGCACCCGAGGCTGCCCAATGATCGGGTATTATTGTTCCTGACCGCTGCCATCCTCGTTGTTGTGGCGGTAATCCTCGTTACGCTGTTGCCGGAAGGGAGTCGTGTGGGGCGCCTCCCGGCCCTCTATGAATCCATCGAACGTCTTGCAAACGGACAGTTTCCGTGGGGTTCTTCCACGCAGACTCGCCCCTCGGGATTTCCATTTCTCTTCGTTCTTGCTCTTCCATCTTACTATCTGGGGAATCTCGGTTTTCTCGAGGTGTTGGGTGTGCTGCTCTTTTTCATTTCGGCGATAAAGCTCAATCGAATATACGGAAGTCGCTGGTTGTGTCTGATCGGACTGCTCGCGCTCCCGACTTTCTACTATGAACTTCTTGTTCGCAGCGAACTCTTTTTTAATATGTCGGTTTTTGTTTTCCTTATTGTCCTCTCCGAGCGTTATATCTCTGCTACCAAGGTAAATTTGTCATTCGTTGCTTTCGGCCTTGTCTTCGGACTTTGCCTCTCAACGCGGTTGATCACGATCTTGATTCTAGTAGCATTTGCCGCATATAAGTTTCGTTGCGCTATCCTCCAGGGGTTATTATTTGTTTCGATATCGTTGCTGACGTTTCTGTTGACCATTGCTCCTTTTCTATGGTGGGATGCGAAAACATTCGTTCTTCAGGGGCCGTTTTCAGTGCAAATGGCATATCTGCCGGCGGCGGTTGCGTTTCTCTTTTTCGTCTCTGCATTTCTCATCGGATGGAAGAGTCTTACTCTCCGCACACTCTTTCTCTCCCTGGGGGTGTTGCTTTTCGCCGTTGTGCTGATTTCGTTTGTGCTGGCGACTGGTGGTTCGGACTACGCCTCCGCCGTAATTCATGATGGATTCGATATCAGCTACTTTATTTTTTCTGTTCCTTTTCTCCTCTTGTCGTTTGAAAGAGCCGCGGTTCCGGAAAGCAGTCTCGACCAAGGGAGCTCTTGAGTGGGAGTTTGACAGGTTGAAGAATGGCTTTGCGTTTTCGTATATTGACGCAATCACCTCCAGGAATACAAAATGCCGACAGTTAGTAAGCAGCTCTCGTTTATCGACCGATACCTCACTCTCTGGATTTTTCTCACCATGGCTGCCGGGGTTATTCTCGGCTTTTTCTTTCCTGCCATCGGCGGCTTTTGGGATACGTTCAAGTCGGGGGCAACGAACATTCCGATTGCGATCGGTTTGATTCTGATGATGTATCCGCCACTGGCAAAGGTTCGTTACGAAGAATTGCCCGTAGTCTTCAAGAATGTTCGCCTCCTGTTGCTCTCATTGGTGCAAAATTGGATCGTTGGCCCGATCCTCATGTTCGGCCTTGCGATTGTTTTGCTCCCCGATCAACCAGAGCTGATGGTCGGTGTTATTCTGGTGGGACTTGCACGGTGTATTGCGATGGTACTGGTGTGGAACGATCTGGCGAGGGGCGATTCCGAACTGGCCGCGGGACTTGTTGCCTTCAACGCATTGTTTCAGGTTCTGTTCTATTCTGTCTACGCCTACTTCTTTATTACGGTGCTGCCGCCGCTGTTCGGCCTCAGCGGTGCCATCGTTAAGGTCTCCATCGGCGAAATTGCATCCACCGTTCTCATCTATCTCGGAATCCCTTTCGCCGCTGGAGTCATCACCCGATGGATTCTCGTCCGTCTCAGGAGTAAGGAGTGGTATCACGGGAAATTTATTCCGAGACTCTCGTTGGTGACGCCTATTGCGCTCCTCTTTACCATCTTCGTGATGTTTTCTCTTAAGGGCAACGTTATCGTGCAGTTGCCCCTTAGTGTCCTACGGACAGCAATTCCGTACTCGATCTATTTCGCCGTCATGTTTTTTCTAACGTTTTTCATCGCAAGGCGGATGGGAACCTCCTATTCAAAGACAACGACTGTCGCTTTCACTGCGGGGAGCAACGACTTCGAGCTTGCGATCGCTGTTGCCATTGCAGTTTTCGGGATCAACTCCGGCGTTGCCTTTGCGACCGTGATCGGGCCGCTTGTAGAAGTTCCCGTTCTTATCGGCCTGGTAAACGTGGCTCTCAAATTCGAGAAGAAGTATTTCGTTTCAGGTGAGCCGACGCCTGCCCAATAGAACACCTCGTTGTGTTTTTATGAAAATCATCTAAACGGCCTCCAACCATTGATGCAAACCTAGAACATTCGACCTAAGAAATTTTACGGATCTTGATAAGGGACGTAACGATCAGCATTATGCTATATTGCCATAACTCTTCCTCCCTTTTCTTCTTACGTAAGTGTATATTACCTGCCATAACATTACCTGGAACATATGAAAGGAGTTGTAGCCGTGGGCAAGCGATTGACGGAAGCGCAACAGAAGTCCTATCATGAAAATGGTTATCTGGTTGGATTGCCACCCATATATTCTCCTGAAGGAGTAAAAGAGCTAAACGAAGGGTTGGATGAGCTTTTGAAATTTCTTCGACCCGGGGAGGACGCAAAGGAGATTCGTGAATGGCATGAGAGCAGTCGGTTCTTGTTTGACATCTGCACCAACCCTGTTATACTCGACTATATCGAAGATATCCTCGGTCCGAATTTCTTTCTCTGGGGGTCAAATTTTTTCATCAAGACGCCGAAGAGTCGCTCTACTGTCGAGTGGCACCAGGATACATATTACTGGCCTCTTGAGCCCA
>QKGJ01000227.1 GCA_003251275.1 Ignavibacteria bacterium | reverse complement strand
GGTTAACGGATTGTCGAAAGCTTTTGCGATGACCGGATGGCGTCTTGGTTACATGGGCGGGCCATTGTCAGTCATACAGCTGGCGGCCCGGGTACAGAGCCAGGTCACCTCCAACGCGACATCGATAACACAAAAAGCGGCGGTCGCCGCACTGACCGGGTCGCTCTCTGCAGTCGAAAAGATGGTGGAAGAGTTCAAACAACGGCGTGATTTTGTCATCGAAGCGTTGGCTGCAATGAATGAAGTGAATGTCTTCACCCCCTCGGGTGCGTTTTATGTGTTCTTTGGTGTGAAGAATTTCTACGCAAGGAAATTCAATGGACAAGTAATCCGCAACTCAGCGGACATGGCGCAGTATCTTCTGGAGAAACAGCACGTGGCAATGGTGCCGGGTTTCGCCTTTGGCGACGATGATTGTCTGCGCATGTCCTACGCCTGCTCCATGAAGGATTTGGAAAAAGGAATGAAGCGCATCGCCGATGGACTTACCGCGTTAGCGTAAACGATTGTCCTTGCAAGGTGCAAAGTGCCGAAGCAATCTTGTCAAAACAAAAACATGTTGAGATAGTATGCCCACATATCAATACATCTGCAAGCAATGCAAACACGAGTTTGAAGAACTCCAATCCATGAAGGAAGACCCCCTGGTTACCTGTCCCAGCTGTAACACAGACAATCTCGCAAGAGTAGTCGGCGCCGGGAGCGGATTGATCTTTAAAGGGTCAGGGTTCTACCTCACCGACTACAAGAATGCCCCCGACAAGAAATCATCTGGCTCCGGAGAGAAGAAAGGCGAAACGGAAAAGAAGGGGGACTCCAAAGAAGGCACGAAGAGCGCTGATTCCAAGGAATCTTCAAAAGCTGAGACCAAGGATTCAACAAAACCATCCGAAAAGAAAGAGACAAAGAAAGACTCAAGTTCCTCGGATAACAACCCTACGGGCGGCGGAAAGAAGGAATAGAACCCTTTCGAAGTTACCGTCATAACATCTGCTCGGGGTTATCAAAGTGAAAAGCATTTGAGCTGCAAATAGAGCTGATACGGGCGTTAGATGACAATTCAACATTTCGCCATGGAATTCCTTTCGAGGCAACGCCCAGTTGAATTGTCCGCCACCTCCATCCCCAAGACCCTGCGTGTTGCCATCACCGCGCCACACCCGGACGATTTTGATGCAATCGCCGTGACGATGAGGATGCTCCATAGAAACGGCAATACTATTGATCTTGCCGTTCTCACCTCCGGCATGTCAGGTGTCGATGATGGATTCGGGGGTGCAAACACGCCGACAGCAAAGGCAAGAATCAGAGAAGAGGAGCAGCGAGCCAGCTGTCAATTGTTTGGTCTGGATCTATCGCACGTCCAGTTTCTAAGACTCAAATATGGCGATGACCACAACGGATCGGCAGCTGAGGAATTTATTAAACATGTCCGCCCCGACCTCATTTTCCTGCCTCATGGAAATGACTCAAACCTTGCGCATCAGCGGACGCATGATCTCATTACTGATATCGTCAAGAAATCAAAACTCGCGGCACTTCTCTTCTTGAATGAAGACCCAAAAACGGTCAGTATTCGTCGCGATGCGATTGTACCGTTCGGTAAGGCAGAGGCGGAATGGAAAACACGCTTGCTCCGATTACACGCCTCCCAGCAAGCACGAAACATGAGAACCCGGGGCCATGGTATCGACGAACGGATCCTCTCTTCAAATCGTAAGACAGCCACAGCTTTAGGGATAGAATCGGAATACTGTGAGGCGTTCGAGCTGGCGTATTTCGAACATGGTGATCTTGTGACCTAACCAAACGCAGCGACGGCCCTTTCAACCATGGCAAAGAAAAAGACGACACGCATACCATCGCAATTTCATTTTACCTCAGTCCTGGAAAAATCTGGCAACAAGCTCTGGGGCGCGCATTTCCGCGTGCCGGGGAATGTGGCAAAGGCCTTTGGAAAAAACCGTCGCGTGGTTTGTACGCTCAACGAAAAGCAGAGGCATCAATGCGCCGTTCTTCCGCATGGAAAGGCTACGTTCGTCATCACGGTGAACAAGGGCCTGCGAGCGTCGCTTGGACTCAACTTCGGCGATGAGATCAAGGTCCGCCTGACCAAAGACCACAGTACATACGGTCTTCCCCTTCCGGAAGAACTGCAGGAGTTGTTGCGTCAGGACAGCGAAGGCAACACACTCTTTGAGGCGCTCACTCCGGGAAGGAAACGCACATTATTACATATCGTCAGCTCCGTGAAGAACACCGATAAGCGGCTCCAGCGGGCAATTCTGATTGTGGAGCATCTAAAGACAAACAAAGGAAACATCAACTACAAACAGCTGTACGGATCACTCAAGGATCCTTTTCCCAAGGTGCTTAAATAAAAAGTCCCGCCTGAGAATCAGACGGGACTTTATCCGACCAAACGAAGAAGTTAGTTCTTCTTCATTTCCTTTTCCATTTTCATTTCTTTCATCTCGGCACCGGCTTCTTTGATGTGTGCGACTGCGAGAGTCATTCCATCAAGCGTGCCGCTCACTTCAACCATGATTTCCTTTTTCTTGGAGGTTTTCTCGATCAGCTCATGGGCTTTTTTGCTGCCGGCCTCGTCGAAAGGATAATACTTGCCATCAGAGAATAAACCGTAACCGCTTTCAGCGCAATTCTCTTCAAGCGCACACGCCTTCGTGTGTGCGGCTGCTTTCTCCATGGCGTTCTCCTTCTTCGCCATTCCCTTTGCGCACATCTGGTCAACCACGTATCCTTTCATCGTGGATACCGCCATGGTCTTCTTGGCCATTTTTGTCATTTCTTCTTTCTTCATTTCAGGTTTGTCCTGTGCTCCTGCGGCAAGAGCGAAAAGACAGGCCATTGCGACAACGAATAGTGTTTGCTTCATGAAAACCTCCGGTTAATGAATGAGTTGGTTGGATATGAAACTGCGAAAACTGCGTTCCTTTCCACAGCAAGATAGGAATGTGCCCTAATGAACATCCCTTCCCGGACTATGGTTCCTTAGTAGCGGTCTAATCTGAATTTTTCCCCCAGGTACATCTTTCGCGCTTCAGGGTCGTTGGCAAGCGAATCGGCAGTGCCCGCCTTCAAAATCTTTCCTTCAAACAATAAATAAGCCCGGTCTGTTATGGAAAGAGTCTCATGAACGTTGTGATCGGTGACGAGAACACCGATGCCGCGCTGCTTCAGGTTTGCGACAATCGTCATAAGGTCTTCGACTGCAATCGGATCGATGCCCGCAAATGGCTCGTCCAGCAAGATGAACTTCGGATCGCTCGCGAGGGTGCGAGCTATCTCCGTCCGTCGGCGTTCACCGCCCGAGAGCATGTATCCCTTACTTCCAGAAATATGTTCGATGTTAAAGTCCTTAAGTAGGGTTGCGCACTTCGTCCGACGATCCGCAGCTGTCATATCCAGCATCTGCAATACCGCCAGGATGTTTTCTTCCACCGTCAGCTTCCGGAAAATGGATGCTTCCTGCGGCAGATAGCCGATCCCCATACGCGCACGCTTATACATGGCTAGGGTCGTAATCTCTTCTTCGTCCAGGTAGACATGTCCTTCGTTCGGTTTGATCATCCCAACGATCATGTAAAAGGTCGTTGTCTTTCCTGCACCATTCGGTCCTAGCAGACCAACGACTTCCCCCTGAGCGACGTCGATACTGACCCCGTTGACTACGGTGCGCTTCTTATATTTTTTGACAAGGCCTTTTGACAGAAGCTTCTTCATAGCAAGCTATCGTTTTTTCTTTGAAGGTGTTTCAACTGGACTCTCCCAAATCTGCGGTCTGTCCGTCCGCTGGACAAACCCCGGAAGATGAAAATCTTCCTCTTTCTCTTTGACCAGTCTTTCAGGAAAGTATTGGCCTTCTACTCCGCCATAAATACGGATCGATCCAATCTTGCCATTAACAAATTCCATGATAATCCGATCGCCCGAAATCTTGTTGAGTCCGTTCGGCTCGCGATCTTCATACAAATGATACACACTTGTTGAGCGATTCTCCACGTCGATCATGTTCAGTTTTTTTTGGGCGAAATGCATATTCATCGTTTCACCACTCAGTTGATCTACTTTTTGAGTGTGAAGGGAATCGCTCAGCGATAGGGCAAAGGCCCTTCCCATTACCCGCACGAGTTTCAGCAATCGTTTTTCCAGCAGCACATCGACCGAATCGCCCGTGACCTGCGTGGCTTCGTACCAGATCACCGGCGAGCGCCGCAGGAGAATGCTATCCGCCTTCGTGTAGAAATCCGCGCGTCCTGCCCGCGCAGCCAGATCTGCACGCACAATCCGCACGCTATCGATCGCAATCATGTGTTGTGTTGAATCCCGGTATGCCTCCATCACTTTGCTTCGGACAATCAGAGTATCGAGATCTCCGTAAATCGTCGTATCAATCTGCATGAACACCGGATGCACCATCACCCGGGAGAAATCGCGGTTCGCCCAGTTCTCCACATACCCACCAGTGATTGTCACATTGTCCGCGGCATATCGTATCCGAACATTCCCGGTTGCAACGGAGCGTTTCTCGTCCCGAAAGTAGGTGAGTGAGTCCGCGAACAGAGTCGAGGTCGAGTCATGAACCTCGACATTATCCCGGAAGAACGCTTTGCGTATGCCGATTTGATACTCGGCGTAACGCGAGTGCAATTGTACTTTGCCATCATCGAGAGAAACATCCTCAAATGCTTCAGCGCGGCGCGGCTCACGGTAGAATGTCCCCCGCGGAGCGCGGATAGTGACGCTGTCATCCGTCAGCACCACATGTCCGTTCAGGAACACCGTACCTGTCTCTCGATACTCCAGCGCACGGTCGCATGCAATGGTCGTTTGTCCCTGACGGATGCGCACGTTGCCAATCAACTCGCGCACCTGCTGCCCGTCTATCACCATTCCGACAAGGCTATCCGCATGATCGAGGATAACGACCTTTGAATCTTGTGCAAAGGCAACGGACCAGCAGGAAAACAGAAGTAAAAGCATTCTCCAGAATCTCATGCGACAATCATTCCTTCGTGACCGCCTGACCGGTCACCCGCATGATCTTGTAATTCTTTAACGACTGGTCGCTGACCAATCCGTGACCGGAAATATGTTCGGTCGCTGAGATGATTTCCACGAAGGCATCGGTGAATATTTTGCGCGTCGCGTTTTCCCAGAACAGACTATCGGTCTTGAGCGTAGTGCCGCTATCGGAAATGACGACCACATTCAGATAGGCAGCAAAATCACGTGTCCGATCGTCCACTCTTCCACGGAGTGCCGTGAGGACCGAGGTGTGTTGCTGTTCTTCGTTGAAGAAGTCGACGCGCAGGCTGTCATCCAGCAGTGTAAACATCTTATCTGAGTAGGAAGAGATCTTGCCTGCCCAGAGAATTGCCTTCGTTCTCGCCGAGTCCGAGAAAGTAACGGTGCTGTTCCAACTTTGATGGGTGGGGATGTCGGCCGGCGTTTCGTGGAGAACGGTGGGCTGAATTTTTTCCTCACACCCGACCAGGAATGCAAGGAGAATGATGGATGTCAACCAGTGCAGCAGAACCCTCATCCTCTCTCGTCCGCTCCGATCCCGGCTTTCACCAGATCGTGAATGTGCAGCACGCCGGCTGGTCGGCGTTTCTCATCGATCACGACGATCTGCGTAATGTTGTATGACTCCATTTCCTGAAGTGCAACGACTGCGAGGGTGCCCTGCTGGATCGTTTTCGGATTCTTCGTCATGACAGTTTTGGCGGTCACGTTGGTGACGTCCGTGCCGTTCTGAAGAAGGCGTCGAAGATCGCCATCGGTGATGATGCCGTCGAGGGTTCCATCTGCAGAAAGCACCGTAGTACAACCGAGCCGCTTCGATGTCATTTCCATGATCGCATCGCGAAGAGGAACATCCGGGCTGACCCGGGGAATGCGATCTCCGGTGACCATCATTTCATCCACCTTCAACAACAGACGGCGACCGAGCGTGCCGCCGGGATGGTAGAGTGCGAAATCCTCCCGGCTAAACTGACGGCGGTCGAGAAGGGCGATCGCCAATGCGTCGCCCAACGCAAGCGTTGCCGTTGTCGACGCGGTGGGAGCAAGATCGTGAGGACAGGCTTCCTCCCCGATCGACACGTCCAGCACCACATCCGAAACGCGTGCGAGGGCGGACGACATGTTCCCGGTAAATCCAATGATCGAAACGTCCAGGCGCTCAAACATCGGCAGCAGATTATTTAACTCCTGTGTATTGCCGCTTTTAGAAATGCAAATAACGACGTCGCCTTTGCGCACCATGCCGAGATCGCCGTGGACGGCGTCGGAAGGATGCAGGAAGACCGCCGGCGTGCCCGTGGAGTTCATCGTCGCGACGATCTTGCGTGAGATGATACCGGATTTTCCGACTCCCGTAATAATGACCCGGCCCTGGCACTGGAGAATCAGTTCGACCGCATCGGCAAACGAATCACCGATTCGTTCTTCGAGCAACGCTACTGCCTGCCCTTCAATGCGAATGACTTCTTTTCCCTTTGCAATACTAGCTTTTCGAGCGTGCATCTTTAGACCGTTGATCTCCAAAGTTTCGAAACAAATTTCTTCCAGCCCCGCTTCCGCTGCGGCGGAATCGAAGAAGTCACTGTAACCTTCGGTTTCACTTCGTTGTATGCGATGAATGCGGCACGCAGTTCATCGTCCGGGAATGACTCAAGATGCGTGAATAAGCGCTTCGCATCAAGAGCAATCTTGGGATCCCTGATTTCCTTACGCTTCATTAACTCGCCATAAAAATGGGTGATGGGAACAAGAATGTTCATTCCGTTTGCCTGACCGTAGACCCATAAACGGTGTTCCTCTTTACTTATGGCAAGCACCACTCCGTCCTCTATTTGGACTTCCCGCACTGGCGCGCCGTTCGCAGGCGATTTCTGTCCCGGCAGCCACGATGAGTACGTCCATCGTCTCTTCTCTTCAAAGTGGTCTGCGACAGGCTGCCCGTGTGACGAGACGATTTCGATATCGATTTGATCATCGACGTACTCCCGGACAGTGATCGAAAAACTATCCTGGGTAGTTTCCACTGTCCCATATGCGACGACTGGACTAAGAGGCGATGAGATATCCGGCGCATCCGCCTTAAATCCCAGGACGATATTTCCTTTTCCTCTTCTCCCTTCTCCCAACACCAGCATCGATGCAATCAGATCGCGATAGCGGCTGTAGCCCGGGCGGTCAATCGGCAACACAGTGTGGAGGAGATCGCGTTCTTTTTCGTGCAACGGTCGGGGATATACTTCAACTGCGGACACCTGACCACCTACACCTTTCCGTTCTTCGCCGTGAGAATAAGATCGATCACTTCACGGACGGCCCCGTGTCCTCCGTCGCTCTTTGTGACATAATCGGCGCTCTGTTTTGCTTCCGGTCGCGCATTGTGCGGTGCACACCCTAATCCAACAAACTCCATCAGCGGCACATCAAAGATCTCATCCCCGATGAAAGCGATTTGTTCGGCGATGAGTCCGTTCCGCCCCATAATATCTTTGCACACCGAAAGCTTGTCCAGCTCCCCCTGATGCAGTTCGGTGATCTCCAGTTGTCTTGCCCGGTGTTCCACTGCTGGGATATTTCTCCCGCTGATGAAACCAACGGCAACACCATATCGCTGTGCACGACGAATGCCGTATCCATCCTGCGCGTCAAACCTTTTCAGCTCCGTTCCATCCGGTGCGTAATAGAGACCACCGTCGGTTAACACCCCATCAACATCGCAGAGGAGCATGCTGATATTTTTTGCCTTGGCAGTAATAATCTGCGAGGATCGTTTCTTCACCGGCATGTCAGTAGCCCTTCACCAGTTTATCAATTGCAGTCACTTGCGCAAGAAGAGAACCGAGAAGATCGAGGTGGAGTTGACTTTCGGCGTCGCTCAGAGCATTCTTGGGATCAGGATGGACTTCCACGAAAAGTCCATCGCAGCCAGCCGCCACACCTGCGCGGGCAAGGGGAAAAATGAACTCCGGCTGTCCACCGGAAGCCCCCGCACTTCCCGAAGGGAGCTGCACGGAATGCGTCGCATCCATGATGACTGGGAATCCGAGCTCGCTCATTATTTTCAACGAACGCATATCCACGACAAGGTTATGATATCCGAAGGTCGTCCCACGCTCCGTGAGCATTACACGCAGATTCCCCGCTTCCATTACTTTCTTCGCTGCATGGGCCATGTCCCCCGGTGCAAGGAATTGCCCCTTCTTGATATTGACGACTCTGCCGGTCTTTGCCGCCGCTTGCAACAAGTCGGTCTGTCGACAGAGGAACGCTGGGATTTGCAAAACATCAGCAACCTCGCCGGCAGTTGCGGCTTCGTCCTCTTTATGGATGTCTGTCAGGATTGGAATATCAAATTGTTTCTTCACGTCCGCGAGAATCTGCAGAGCCTCGTCCATTCCGAGTCCGACGAAAGATTTGCCGCTCGTTCGGTTTGCTTTTTTGTATGATGACTTGAAGACAACCGGTGTTTTGTTTTTCGCGGCAAGGGTCTTCACTTTCTCTGCAGTCCGAAAGATAAGTTCACGGCTCTCCACAACACATGGCCCCGCAAAGAGGACAAGAGGAGACTTCCCGCCAACTTTGATATTTCCGATCTGAACCATTATGCCGCCTGAAGCTCCTTCCTGGAGTTGAAACTGTTCTCTCCTCGCTGAATGATTGTCGCCACCGTTGCATCGCCCGTAACATTTGTCACTGTCCGGCACATGTCGAGGATGCGATCAATGCCGAGAATCAGTGCGATCCCTTCTTCCGGAATACCAACAGAGCGGAGAACGATGATGAGCATGATCAGTCCGACCCCCGGCACCGGAGCGGTCCCGATGGAGGCGAGGAGCGCTGTTAATAAGATAGTCAGCTGGCCCGAAAGGTCAAGGGGTACGCCATATACCTGTGCAATAAATACGGCCGCTATGGCCTGATACATCGAAGTTCCATCCATATTGATAGTGGCGCCCAGAGGAAGGACGAAACTCGCCACTTCTTTGGAGACGCCAAGCTCCTTTTCGCAGACCTCCATATTCACCGGCAGCGTCGCCGCGCTGGAACTTGAGCTGAAAGCAATGAGCATGACCGGCCTGAGCTTCTTATAAACCGTCATAGGATTGAGTTTCGAAACGAAGCGAATGAGAAGCGCGAGAGTTCCAAACGTATGCAAGGTGAGTCCGATGACAACTGCTGCTGCATACCAGGCCAATGTTTGTAGAATGCCAAAACCAAACTCCCCGACGGTTGCAGCGATGAGCGCAAAGACACCATAAGGTGCAATCTTCATGATCAGCTCGACCATCTTGATCATCATGTCCGAGATGCCGTCGAAGAAGGCAATAACGGGGGAGGATTTCTCACGGGGAATCATCGTCAGGCTGATGCCGACCATCAATGCGAAGAAGATAATTGCCAGCATATCGCCGTTGGACATTGCCTGAATCGGATTAGTTGCCACCATGCGGACGAACATGTCGATCACGTCGACGGCAACTTCGGTTTGTATTTTTTCCTGGACCTGTCCCTGAAACTCAACCGTCAGCCGTTCGCGCGACTCGATGTCGAGGCGAGTTCCGGGCTGCATCGCATTAACCAGCGTCAGCCCAATCGTGATTGCCATGGCCGTTGTCCCGAGGTACAACGCAATAGTTCTCGCGCCAATGCGCCCGACCTTGCGTAGGTCTCCCAGACTTGCAACCCCGACGACTAGCGAAGCAAACACCAGCGGTATCGCCACCATCATCAGCAGACGGATGAAGATTGTGCCGATTGGTTTAATGACGAGCGCAATGGATTTTACTTTATCGACGTTCTTAACATTTTTGAACTCTCGCGGTGAGGCAGCGGCAAAAGTCGCCCGGATGATGAGGTTCTTTTTCCCCTCGCCGGAAAGCTTGCTGAAGGCCGAGAGGATTTTCAGTTGATCATCGGTACCAAACGTTCCAAGGGTCTCGTCCGTCTTGCCATCCACAAACTCAACTGTCTGCCATTGCTGAATTTCCTCGGCAATCTTCGCCGATGAGGCGTCCACATATGAAATTGTAAGAGCATTCTTGTCAACATGAAAAATAGCACCGAAGATGGCGCCGAGGACGAGCGCGAGGAGAATCTGGTTATGAAGCTTCATTGCGGGTTACACCGGACGGTGAGAGAGCAGCGGGAAAAATATGAACTCCCTGTGACTATGGAAGGAATCTACGCAAAAGCGGAGGTAGTATACAAAAATGGGGTTTGACAGTCAAAAAGGTAGGGGGACATGGAAAGAAGACAGCCCGTGCAAGGTTGCAGAGCACGGGCTATTCTTGGATAGGTACTACCTCCGTTTGCCTACGAGGCTTCCTTCTGGGCGAATTCCAGATTCAGCGTAATGTTCACATCCTTGCCAACAGTGGCCCCACCTGCTTCGGTCAAGGCGTTCCACTTTAAACCGAAATCAAAGCGGTCGATGACCGTTGTTGCTTTAAAGCCGGTCTTAATATTTCCCCACGGGTCCTTTATCGTCCCACCGTTGAAAACGGCAAACGTGACTCGCTTTGTGACGTCTCTGATCGTGAGATCCCCTTCAAGGAGGTAGTTCTGATCATCGATCCTTTTCCATGAGGTGCTCTTGAACTTCATTTGGGGATATTTCTCGGCATTGAAGAAATCATCCGACTTCAAGTGCTTATCGCGCATCTCGTTGTCGGTAGTGATGCTCGGAACATCGACTGCAAATTCGACTGTTGCATCCGAAAAATCAGGCTTCGAGGATTGAAGAGTCCCGGAATAAACATTGAAACTTCCCTCCACTTCTGAGATGAGGAGGTGTGACACCGAGAACTTCACCTTGGAGTGGGCATTGTCGACCACCCATTTCGTTTTCGCAAACCCGCTGCTCAACGCGATCAATAGCAACCCAATGAGAAGCAATCCTCTCTGTGTCGAACTTTCTCTTTTCGTTCTCATCATGAAAACTCCTTTCGTATATGGATTTTTGACTGCTCTTAGTCTACCACCAATATACGGTTGGATATTGCTACTCACATTCGCATAGGGTAAGTAATTCGATTACCCTATGGTAACGTCTTGTCTTTTTGGGAAAGCTCTTTGCGAATGCGGCTGAGAGACTGTGGAGTGATCCCGAGGTACGATGCAATCTGGTTCTGTGGTACCTTCTCAACGATTTCAGGGTATTCTTGGACGAAAGTGAGATAACGCTGATCGGCCGAAGCACTGAGTGTTTCGTTCACTCTTTTATGGGTTGCTACGTAATTGGCCTCAAGCAGGAGGCGGAAGAAGCGGTCCATGACCGGAACGGCTTCCAACAGTTTATCTCGCGCAGTTTTTTCGAGCAGAAGTACTTCGGAATCCTGAATTGCATCGATATTGTGTGTTGACGGCGTGCCGCTGAGGTAACTGTTGAGGTCCGAAATCCACCAGTCCCTGATCGCAAACTGGATTATGTGCTCCTCCCCTTTTTCATCAACTGTGTATTCACGGAGAAGTCCGGAATTGACAAAAGCGAAATGCTTGCAGACATCCCCCTCCTGTAGCAGAAATTGTCTTTTCGCAACTTTCCTTGGGGCAAAGAATTGCTTGCAGCGGTCAAACTCCTCAGAAGTAATGGGGATTCGCTTTTCAATATGTGCGTGGAGACTGTCGAACAATTTTACTGTCAAGCGCCTTTAGGTGTGAAGAACGTAGCGGTTATCGTTGACTCCCGACTCCACCCGCAAAATTCTCCCGCATGCAATCGGGGCATATGCTATGGGTGAATGTCGCATCGGTTCTCTCCATGATGTAGCGTTCCATCATTTGCCAGTTCCAGGGGACTGTCCAAAGTACAATATTGAAGAAGAGTGGGATAACGGCATGATAATCGCAAGTGCCAGCCCCCACCGTCTGTTCTTATACCACGAGAGGAATGAAACAGGAATAAGGTATGTAATGGGAAACTGGATAAAGAAGCCTGCGAAATAATCTGCTATAAGAATCAGTAGCGACATGGCAAACGAAATAAATATCACAGAATGACCAGTAAGTTTTGGATTTCCCAAGTCTTCGGTGCCAATGAATTGTCTCATAACCTGCTTCCCCTTAGTTGACGACGTAAGGTAACGGTTTCACTGTGGTTTACGCAACAAGGTGAGAGGAGGAGAACTGCAGCCTCTTTATGGGTGCGCGGGAGGCGTCCGCAGAGGAGGCACGCGTTGCCATTGCTTGGGTTCAGACGACTTCAGGAGGGGAGCTCTCCTGATTGATCTGAGCAATGTTACTCGCCTTGATGCTCTGATTCCTGGTAATGGCATTGATCAGGTCAATGGCAAAGATGACGGCAAGGATCTCAATCACGTTCGAGACAATATCGACCCAAGTCTCGGCCCTCTTTACATTCAGTGTCATATGAACAACTATTAGCATCAATCCTGATAGACCTGAAATTAGAGAGGCTGAAAGGTACATTCCCCACCAAAGCCTAACAGTAGGGTCGGAAGCATGTTCCTCAATTTGAGAGGATGTAATGTGTTATGAGCATCTCATTATGTCCGAGGCAGAGATGATTTCTTTCTTTGCAGGTTGTCTTATCAGTTCGAATACTCCTTCTCCTCAATCGTCTCAACGATGCGAGTCTGTGGGTTCATGATTACCTTCCCCTGGATGGGTCCCCACATCTCGCGCAGAGCGGTGAGCATCGCCTCTGCCTGAGCTGCGGTTTCGAATTCGAGATCGATCATAATGTACCTTGGATCATCGATCGCCCTCAACACGCGATGTCGCCGGACTCCCATTTTCTCACGCCCAACCGGGTCCCGGTCAAAAGCTTCCTTCCAACCATCGTATTTGATGACTGGATGTTCAATTCGTAGTATGTGCATCTATTGCTCCTTGTGATTGGAAAACCGATGGGATGAAACCTACATCCCCGGGAGCGGCATTTGCTCGTGGACTTCGATGCTGCAGCCGGCATTCCACGCAAGATGCGGATGCCCTTTGATAAGAGATTTCGCTTCATCCATATCTTTTGCCTCCAGTATGGAGTATCCCGCAACCTCCTTGTTGCTCGGCTTTGCTGTGCCATTCGGGATCAGTTGCTGTCCGTTTATGAGTGGTGTGCCAAGATCAACAAGCTTGTCGCCGCACTTCTTTGCCCACTTCATCCATTCCTCCATCCCCTTCTTTTGCTCTTCAGGTGGTACACTTGCCATTTGCTTCATGGCATCGGTTGGTGCGTGATAAATGATGACGAATTTTTTCATGGGAACGG
>QKGJ01000304.1 GCA_003251275.1 Ignavibacteria bacterium | reverse complement strand
ATCAGCAACTTTCTGAATGTGTACGAATACAATGAAGCCCAACTCCGTGACCGTGAGCTTCGACAGGTGTACAATCCCGCTGCCGGGTATGCCTGGCAGTGGAACTCGGATGCCTCACGCCAACTCTACCGTGACCAGCGCATCTCCAGCGTCAACATGTTCAACAATGAGAAGTTCGTTGTTGCGGCGGTGATCGTGAACCATGTGCTGAGCGCCATTAATGCGGGCCGGACGGCGGTTCTCCATAACAAAGAGGTCGATCGGCAATCGGGCGGTCTTGAGATTCAAGCGCGCGTCCTCGGTGGAGTGGGACACGCGCACGGGATACAACTTTCGTTCACCCATCGATTTTAGCAACGGTTTTCTGAACGCACCCACTTCGTTTACTCTCCATGCGCAATATCAAGCTTGTGCTTGAGTATGACGGTACGGACTTTGTCGGCTGGCAGTCACAAGCCAACGGGCGTTCCGTACAAGACGAAATCTCCCGGGTTCTTTCCCAGATTCTTCAGGAGGAAATCAAGGTCACTGGTGCGGGAAGGACAGACTCCGGAGTCCACGCCCGTGGACAGGTGGCTAATTTCCGAACATCGGCCAGCATGAAAACCACTCAACTTTGGCATGCGCTGGATGGCTTGTTGCCAAAGGACATCTCCGTTCAGAGCATGAGTGACGCCGATGACAAATTTCACGCGAGATTTGACGCTACGGCCCGGAGGTACCTTTATTCCATCTCACATCGTCCGTCTGCTCTTCGCCGAAGATTTACATGGGTCGTTCCGTTCGGACTTGATCCGGTCCTGATGAAGACGGCTGCGGAAAGGATTCTTGGCGAAAAAGATTTTCAGTCTTTCTGCAAGGCTTCCGCTCAAGCAAGACACCATCGTTGTTCCGTAACGATTTCGCGCTGGCGAATTGAAGATGATACGATGACCTATGAAGTGAAGGCGAACCGGTTTTTACATGGGATGGTGCGCACACTCGTCGGTACGATGGTGGATATCGGTCGCGGATTTACATCGTTGGAGCAGTTTGATGAAATTATTGCAGGACGGGATAGATCGCTGGGCGGTACTGCCGCTCCGCCGCAAGGTCTTTTTCTTGAAGAAGTAACCTACGGAGAGTCAACCAACACGAACCCGATTACGGAGAGCGATGACGCCGTTACTGACTGAACCTTCAGAAATATTCGTCTACCTTATAGTTCTCATAGGCGCTTTGTATTGGGTCGGGGATCGGAAATTCGCTGCTTCCTTCTTTCGGTATCTGCCGCAACCCATTTGGATTTACTTCCTGCCGATGCTCTCTTCATACTTCGGGATCATACCACATGCAAGTCCATTTTATGAATGGGTAAGAAACTATCTTCTTCCATCCGGGCTGGTATTGATGTTGCTCTCGGCAAATCTTCCCGGCCTTGCAAAGTTGGGGCCGAAGGCACTGGGCATTATGGCGTTCGCGACAAGCGGCATCATCCTCGGCGCCACAGGGACGTTCGTCCTCCTTCATAGTTCGCTTCCTGATGAAGCATGGAAGGGTATCGCGGCGTTGACGGGCAGTTGGATAGGCGGAAGCGCGAACATGGTTGCCGTCGCAAAAAGCGTTGGTACGCCCGATTCGATGTTGGGACCAATCATCGTTGTCGATACGGTTGTCGGGTATGGATGGATGGGAGTGGTTATTGCGCTCTCGGCGTATCAGGCAAGATTTGATCAGTGGAACAAAGTTGACACCAGACTCGTGACGACCCTGAACAAGCGCATGAAGGAAATCGACCAGGAAAACCGCCGCCATGTGACGATAAAGGATTTGATATTCATGTTGGCAATTGGGTTTGGTGTCGGCTTTCTGACACTAAAACTAGGGCCGATGCTTCCGCCGGTTGGCGAAGTACTCAATGCATTTGGCTGGACTGTCGTTCTTGCAACGATCATCGGCGTCTTTCTGTCGCTGACGCGCCTCTCGGAACTGGAGTTCGCCGGGGCATCCAACGTTGGGAGCGTTCTCTTATACATGCTACTCGCCACCATCGGTGCGAAAGCAGATATCGCCGGAATCCTGGACGCCCCTCTGTTTGCGCTTGGCGGGGTGATGATCATCGCTTTTCATGCCTCGATGATTCTCCTCGGAGGTCATTTGCTGAAAGTCCCGATGTTCTTGATGGCGACATCCAGTCAGGCAAACATTGGCGGGCCGGTGACTGCGCCGATCGTCGCTGGCATTTACCAGCATTCACTCGCGGCGGTTGGGCTGCTTCTGGCCGTCCTTGGAAATGTCATTGGCGTTTTCGGCGGTTTGCTGGTTGCACAGTTGTGCTATTGGATCGCCAACTAAACAATTCTATTTTCACTCATGGAGGTTACATGAAACAAATCGTCATGACTGGTTTTCTCCTTCTTCCACTCTTTCTCTCTGCCCAGGAGAAGCCAATACCACTCACGATTGATGACGTTGTTCATGCGGAGCGATTGCTAGATCTTACTTTCACGTCTGCCGAACAAGATTCAATGCTTGCCGGGTTGGAGGAACAGAGGGGGGACTACGCGAAGCTTCGTGAGGTTGTACTTCCAAACTCAGTGCCACCTTCCGTTTTCTTTAACCCCATACCTGTCGGGATGAAGCTCGAAACGAAGAAACAGGCACTTAAAGGATCGACAATCAAAGCGCATCTTCCGTCAAATCTTGATGACATCGCTTTTCTCTCCGTTGGGGAACTTGCCGAACTTGTTCGTACAAAACAAATCTCATCCCTTCGACTAACGACACTCTACCTGGAGCGTCTCAAACGGTTCGGCCCAAAACTCGAGTGTGTAGTAACACTGACAGAAGAGCTTGCGCTAAAACAGGCTGCTCGTGCCGACGCGGAGATTGCTGCAGGCAAATATCGCGGTCCCCTTCATGGCATTCCCTATGGTGCAAAAGATCTGCTGTCGACGAAGGGAATCAAAACAACATGGGGCGCGATGCCCTACAAGGACCAGGTCTTTGATGAGGATGCAACCGTCATCAAACGCCTTGAAGATGCAGGAACGGTTCTCGTTGCGAAACTCACCATGGGTGCGCTTGCCTGGGGAGATGTGTGGTTTGGCGGGATGACGCGCAATCCATGGAACTACGAGCAAGGCTCCAGCGGTTCATCCGCAGGGTCAGCGGCTGCGACTGCAGCAGGGCTTGTGGGGTTCGCAATCGGAACCGAAACCTACGGATCAATCGTCTCGCCGTCGACGCGGTGCGGAACAACCGGACTTCGTCCGACTCCCGGGCGCGTCAGCAGAGCCGGTGCGATGGCTCTCAGCTGGTCAATGGATAAGATAGGGCCGATTTGCCGGACGGTGGAGGACTGTGCACTTGTCCTAAACGCGATTCAGGGACCGGATGGTGTGGATCAGTCGCTGTACGATGTTCCCTTCAACTACACGCCCGAGGTGGACCTGCGGAAACTCAGGATTGGTTATCTGAAAACGGAATTCGACAGTGTTCGCTTCAACAAAGACCAAACGGACAAAGCGTTGGCAGTGCTGCGCGGACTTGGTGCTAAGCTGATCCCGATCGAGCTTCCGCACTATCCGGTCGGTG
>QKGJ01000118.1 GCA_003251275.1 Ignavibacteria bacterium | reverse complement strand
GACGAACGTCAGCAGACGTGGGGCCTGGATTTCGACAGATGGATACCTACCCTCACCGAAGATATTTATTGGAACAGGTATGAAGAGAACGAGGGCCAACGAATTTCAAAATTCGGTACGCTCGTGTTCGATGATTTTCAACCAACCGTCAAGGGATCCAATCTAGAGTTTTACCCTGTCGGGCTAACCAAGGCGACGTACCTACGACCTGGAGTCTATGATATCGACCCAACGGCAGGTATCGACATCTTTTACAACCCTTCACCACAACTCACATTCCAGCTCACGGGAAACCCCGACTTCGCTCAGATTGAAGCTGACCCTTTTGCATTCAACATCTCGCGATACGAAACCTTTTTCGAAGAGCGTCGGCCATTTTTCACACAGGGAAGAGAAGTCTTTATGGCATCTGGACGTCAACAGAACACCGGGTTCTACAGGCCCCTTGAGTTATTCTATTCCCGTCGCATCGGCAAAGTTCTCCCCGACGGCAGGGAAGTCCCGCTTCACGTCGGGTCGAAAGCGTCAGGACGTATTGACGACTGGGAGTATGGAGGGTTTGTCGCCACAACCGGTGAGACTGAATATGTGGAGGATGATGAACACAAAAAGGAGTTACAGGCAGGGTTCGCTTCCATCAGACTCAAGAAACAGATACTTGGTAACTCGTCCGTTGGAATGCTGTTTGTCGGAAAACACGACAGTGAAAACGATGACGGCGTGATTGATGTTGACGGCGCATTTCGCGCATCAAACTGGCAGCTGGCCTATCAACTCGCCCGGTCGTTCAAGAACTCTTCAGGGGGTTATGCGATGTCAGCAGGATTCACCTCGTTCGCAGACAACTGGATGACTCTGGTGAGGACGCGGTATATTGGTGAAGAGTTTGATCTGGATCAGATTGGATTCGTCCCCTGGAAAGGAACCGCAGAGATCACCGGCGTTGCAGGCCCGCGATGGTACTTCCAGGATGGATACATCAGCCAGATACTTCTTTATGGCGGCGGCTCGCTCGCCTACGAAAAAGTTGACAACTATACTGACCACGAATTCGCGTTGGGGTTCAATATGCAGTTTCGGGATAGTTGGGGGTACGAAATCAACGCGAATTTTGGGAAGGCAAAGGATGAAGGAATCGAATACAATTCTCTTTCGATCAATCTCTCCTCATGGTTTTACACATCTCCTAACTGGAACGGAAATCTCTGGGGTGGTTATTCTCGAACGTATAATTTCTCCAGAGAATATCTTGCCTTCTACGCATGGAGCGGGGCTGAGTTTAGCTGGCAAGCCACTTCAATTCTGCAATTAGGAACCTCCCTGAACGCGTTTATTGAAGGAAACCCCTCCGGCTCGACAGAGGATATTACACTGAACACACGCCCCTTCTTTTCCCTGACGCCTCTAAACGACCTCAACATCCGCATGTACGTGGATAATGTTTTTCTTCGATCATCTGCACGGAATGAGCAGGTCCTGTTCGGCCTCCTTTTCTCGTATCAGTTCTTGCCGAAGAGTTGGATCTATTTTGCGCTCAATGAGCTTCATGATCGTGGGGATGAGTTTGACGCGAACGATAGGCCACTCCCCCACCGCCTGCATATCGCAGACCGGGTCGCAGTGGCAAAGGTCAAGTATCTCTACTACTTCTAGCAGATTTCCCTACTAGTTCCGATTGCACGGCACTGTCCTCACCCAGCACCCAAATTGCTTCAACTCCTCCATCCTGCATGACCAGACCAGTTCACCGTTATAGAGCGTCATATCGGGACATCCATCGCACATGTTTTGCAAGCCATTCTCCAAAAAATCGACCGGCTGAATGATCATCACCGATTGGTAATGAAGTCCTTTGAATAGTCGCAATGGATTAGTCAGCACCGCTTTCATATATTGCGCCGCCCCACTTCTCATGAAAGGGTCAACTGCCGAAAGAAGGAACATCGACCGGCCTTTCTTTGTCAGGCTTGGCTTGGTATAGGCAAGATATCTTCCGGTAAAAAGATGATGGAAGCCCTGGATAATCTCCATGAATTTCGGACCGACGTAGCCATAAATCTGATCCTTTGTTCCGATGCGTCCCGTAAGGAGCCATTTGAATGAATTCGGTTTCTCTGTCCCGTTCAGATAAGAACATGGTGTGAAGTCGGGAAAACGCTCCCGAATCTTGGCTACCACGTCTGTCGACTTCATATCGATTTTTCTTTCCCTGCTTTCGGAGTACACCACAGAGTTCATATTGATTTTTTGCCCACCGGCATACCAATCGAACGGCAGGTTTGGTGCTGCAGCCCTATAAAGGATAAAGACCATCACGTGGACGATATCGATGTGCTTCGCAGCCCATGCAACAAGTTCCGGCGTATAGTGGAGAGTATCTTCGTAGACTGTCGAGTTGAACGCACAGGAAAGTCCGCCGACTTCCGCAAGCATCTCTGCATACTCGAGACGGAGTTCATTCAGCTCGATTTCATTCTTATCCTTCCATTTCGGACGACCTTGCTTGCTGTCGATGTGGAAAGTAAATCCCGCCGCGCCAGCCTTCTTTAATTCGCGCAGAAGATCCCGTGTCAGTTTGCCGCCGTTGGTATTGATGACCGGTTTCATTCCCTTCTTCGCCACCATCCGAACGATCTCTACGATGTTCGGGTGCATCAACGGATCGCCCCCGGCAATACTGATACCATCTGAGTTACGCAGCTTCGCAAACAAGTCCACTTCCGACTGTACCACATCCATGGACTTGTGACTGCTGGGAACATTTTCACGATAGCATCCATCGCATGCAAGATTGCAGGCAGAGGTCGGTTCCATCCACGAGATCGCGTTATCAGGAAGCGACCAGGGGAGCCGGTACAATGAGCGATGATTGATGAAACCGTTTGTGGACATGAATACCTCCATTGAGTTAATAGATTCTGATTTAGATAATTCTAAAGAGTGGACTTCTCCATGCTGTGAAGGCTGGAGATGTTTGATTCAGATTTAGACTATGGGAAAGAGCACTCGGCGACAGGACGCCGCCTCAATGCATTAAGGAAGATCGAAAAACTGTCGAGGAACTGTGTTGACTTACTAACAACTTTGAACGGGAGACCCGACAAAAAAAACGTCGAGCAGGCAGAACTCGAATCCCGTTCCGTCCTAACTTAACTCCCAGTTCAATTCTTCAGAGGTTAAATTCGTTGACGGAACAGGGATCCCGCTTTTTGTAATAATCTTGGTAGCGGGACTTGGGAAGCTAGCTACCTTGTCAAGCGGTAGACCCGCCCCAAAAGGATTTAGATTTATCTGAGCGGGAGACGGGACTCGAACCCGCGACGTCCAGCTTGGGAAGCTGACATTCTACCACTGAATTACTCCCGCAACTAAATCTGCCCTAATTGATGCCATTTTTAGCGTTTTTTTGACCTCTCTCGGCCATTTGGCAACAAATAGGCAACAAATCTTGAGGGTTTACCCTCTTTCAACCCTTGAGCAACCCGAATATAACCCATTGAGCCCCTACTTGCAACACCTCAAAATACCCCCCACCACCACTCCCATATACTATATCCCTCCCGGAAGCTCTCCCAGAGTCCGAAT
>QKGJ01000204.1 GCA_003251275.1 Ignavibacteria bacterium | reverse complement strand
TTCGCATCGGCTATTTTTATGAAGATCCTTCATTCGGCAACAGAAAATTCCTGACTTTTGGGGCCGGCATCAGATACGATATTTACGGATTTGATTTCAGTTATATTTCCGCGGCGGAGAACCATCCTCTTTCTGACACCATCAGATTCTCCCTCCTTATTTCCTGGGGCGGCGTGAACATATAAGAACAATTCAAAGACACTGTTTGTAACATGACGGCGGCAAAAACTCTACTCTTATTTCTTGCCTTTGCCGGAACCGTGGACGCGCAGCAGTTGAGTCATCCCGTGATGCTCTCACGGGATGACGCGTTTTTATCCCCACGCCCGACATTGATGCAACCCGACACCATCAAAGTGCTCGCGGTGATGGTGCAGTTCCAACCTGATAACGACTCGCGGACCAGCGGGGATGGCCGCTTTGATCTTTCCATTACCGCAACCAACTCCATCGACTCTCCACCGCGAAACAAGAGCTACTTCGAAGATCATCTTCTCTTTCTCGAAAACTATTACCGGAAGTCTTCCAAGGGACTGGTTACAATTAACTCTACCGTCATCGATTCGGTTTTTACCCTTCCAGCGATGATGGCGTCCTACAGTCCGCCACGCGGCGGTTCGGACAGTGCAGTGGCGAACCTTGCCCGCGACACGTGGCAGCTGGTGAACTCCTCCGGGATGGTGTCAGATTTTTCTCTCTACGATTGCTTTGTCGTATTTCATGCGGGAGTGGGGCGCGATGTCGATCTCTCATCATCGCTTGGTTTTGATCCTACACCATTTGACATTCCTTCGTTGTTTATCGGACTGAACGCTTTCAGAAAGTTCTACGGGGCGTCGTATCAGGGAATTCCGGTGAGCGGTGGGTTTGTTACGAATTCCATCATTCTCCCCGAGACAGAAAGCCGCATTGTTCCCGGGATTGGAGGAGATGTTCTTCTGGAGCTTGGCACAAATGGACTGCTCTGCGCATCGATGGGGAGCTATCTCGGACTACCGGACTTGTTCAATACATCCAGCGGCCGTACCGCAATAGGACGGTTCGGGCTGATGGATGGGCAATCGATATTCAGTTTTTCCGGTCTCTTTCCTCCGGAACCATCGGCATGGGAAAAATACTATCTCGGGTGGGTTGCGCCGAAAGAGATTACAGCTCGTGATTCCGTTGTTTCTCTTCCAGCTGTCGGATTCTCTTCACCGAGTACCATCTTCCGAATACCCATCAGCGGAAGCGAATACTATCTTGTGGAGAATAGAAATCGTGATCCCCAGGGAAACGGACAGCGTGTGGTTACCCGATCAGGCGGAGCGCAGGTCGAATACATCTTTCGAAAAGATACGTCGGGCTTCAATGCCTTTGACATCAGCGCCCTTTCGGGTTCCGTCATTGACGTGGAGGATCTCGACTGGAGTCTCCCTGGTGGTGTGGGCACCAACGGCGAGTTCTTTGATGGCGGCGCGCTGATGTGGCACATTGATGAATCAATCATTGCAGCCAATTTTGCAACAAACACCGTTAACGCTAATCCCGACCGCCGCGGCGTTGATCTGGAAGAGGCTGATGGATCGCAGGACATTGGCCAGGAGTACGGTTTTTTATCACCCGGTTCGGGGAGTGAAGATGGAACGCCAATCGACTTCTGGTACGCAGGAAATGAATCGCCTGCCTTTCGGAATGTGTTCAACGCGTCCAGCCATCCCAATTCCCTGAGCAACAACCTGGCAAACAGCCACATATCAATCTCCGAATTCAGTACACGCGGTCCTTTGATGACCGCGCGGGTCAAGGTTGGTGATGAACAGATTGAGTTCTTGAATGGTTTTCCAAAACGGCTTGTGGAGAAGCTAACGTTCCCATCCGTTTCAACGGATGGTGCACGCATACTTGTTTCCACGACTGGAGAAAATCTCCCGACGCTCGGCAGTCAGGCAACTCCTCCCTCGTCAACCGTCGCTGGAAAACTCTACGCGTGGAATTCAACCGGCGAACCTTCGGTACCGGGCACCGGACAAAGCGGCCGCTTTGCCCAAACGCATTATTTCCCAGTTGGTCGGGCGCCGTTTTCTAATGGCCCGGCGGTTGCCGATTTGAATCGTGATGGAATCTTAGATGTAGTGGAGGTGCTCGGTCAACAGGATGTGTTTGGGAATTCTCAGGGAGGAGTAATGGCGTTTCCGTTTGCAGTGCTGCCTCCTGATTCTCTTGCCCAGCCATCATTCACTACTCTCACGAATGTTGAAATAACAACTTCACCGGTTATTGCGGATTCGATTGTTGTTTTTGGGACGGGAAGCGGATTTGTGTACACTCTTCGTAATGACGGCTCGGTCCGGGACAGCTTTTCTGTTTCGTCCTCAAGCATACGCGGTGTGAGCCTTCTTCCGGGGAGTCAGTTACTTGTCACCTCGGCCGATGGGACCGTTACGATTCTTTCTTCCCAACCAGGATTATCAAGGGTCGTTAGCAGGGATTTTGGAAATGAGATTGTTGGTCCGGCAGCGTCGGCAATGAGTCAGACCGGTGCCGTACTCACCTCTTTTGTGACTGGCGATGGCAGAGTCTTTCTCGTCGATAACTCCCTGGACTTGCTCCCAGGTTTTCCCGTTTCGGTCGCCGGCGAGATACTCGTCTCACCGGCAATAGCTGATATTAACGGCGATGGATCAAAGGACATTGTCATTTTTTCGGGATCGACAATCAACGCCTATAATCGCGCCGGTGCGTCACTCGATCACTACCCCTTAACAATCGTTTCATCAGCATCACTCACCTCCTTCCCGGTCATTGCGGACATAGATGGCGATGGGGATGTTGATATTGTAGCGGCGACACGCGACGGACTCGTAGTTGCGTATGACAAGAACGGTCGTATCGCACCGGGCTTCCCTCTCCAGTCAGGAACTGGCATGCAGTCTGTCGCCGTTCTGGATGTGCCCACGGGAAGTCTCAGTGCCGCGGGAATCGGCCTGGTTGTTTCATCTTCCGATGATGGCACTGTGGCAGGGTGGATGACTGGCACCATTTATGGACCGCTCGTTTTTTCCCGTCCATGGCCTCAATACCAGCATGATGCCACAAATAGCGGTTTGGATCTTGCTCCACCCTTTGGCGTACCTTCAAGCGAGCAGTTCTTTCCGGCAGACCGTGCGTATAACTGGCCCAATCCCGTATATGATGGACGGACATTCATTCGCTATTACGTCAGCGAAGATGCGGCAGTGTCTGTCAAAATCTACGATCTTGTTGGCGATCTGGTCGATGAGCTCTCCACGCATGGCACAGGCGGATTAGACAACGAAGTCGTGTGGACCACAGCGAATGTGGAAAGCGGCGTCTACTTTGCGCGGATTGAGGCGCAAGGAGCAGGCAAGAATGGGATCGCCATTATCAAAGTCGCGGTGGTCAAATAGCATGGTGGAAACGGGCGACATAAAAAGAGCCGTGAAGATCGCCATAGTCTCTCTTCTTCTTCTGTCAGGTACGCCGCTCCTTGCACAGCAGGATTTCTTTCATCCGGAGTTATCCTGGTCAACAATAGAAACCGAACATTTTCTGGTTCACTATCATGAGGGAGCCGAACGAACGGGAAAAGCTATTGC
>QKGJ01000281.1 GCA_003251275.1 Ignavibacteria bacterium | reverse complement strand
CGCACCGCCGGCAATCGCCATAAGGAGTGACCCAATCAATGGTGGTGCAGTGAGTCCCGGCGAGACCAGGTAGACGAGACCTCCAAGAGCAACAAGCAGACCTATCCAAACTAACTTGCTGGGGCGCTCCCCGGCGAGTATTGCGCCAAGCATCATTGTCGTTTGGACCGCGCCAAACAAAATAAGCGCACCCGTTCCTGTCCTTAGGCTAACGTATGCAAAGGAGAATGTCGCCGCATAGAAAAAGAGCATTGCCGCTGATGGCCAATCTGGCGCAAGAAACGTTTTCCGCTTGTATCCGGAGAATGAAGAAATCAGTATCAGCGCACCCGCACCTGACAATAGTCGCAACGTCGTGAAACTCGCGGGATCGATGGACGAGTTCCCGAGTGCCATTCGACAGAGCAAAGAGTTGGCTGCGAAGGCGATCAGGGCAAAGACGGTGAAGAGGAGGGTCCTCAAAGGCGATTTGACATCATTGGGTTCCCGTGGTTGACAAGAGCGCCTACTTTGGTGGAAGAGATTTCACAAACTTGACTGCACGGCCAACCCACGCACTCAGGTCTTTATCTACATGGAATCCTTTCGGGGCGACATAGATAAAACCCCTCATTGGCTTCCCGGTAAAGTCCATTGGTCGGGCATGGGGTTGTTTCACGGCTTCCTGGTGACCGTCAGGACCGACACGTAGCATCAGCTCTTTTCCCACGACCCCGACACACATATGCCCGCGGTGCATAAACGCGATGCCACCGAACATCTTCTTTTCTTCGAGTTGTCGCAGACCTCTCATTGCCTCTCTCACTCGCTGTGCAACGCCTTCGTCGTATGCCATGGATGGGAACCCCTTTCGAGATAACTTTGAATTGTGCGATTTATGGAAGAAGTGGATTCAGCGGGCTTGCAGCTACATCCCCGGCGTTCAATCCCGGAAAGAATGCCTTCATGTCGGCCTCCTGGAATTTGTTTTCTGACCTTGTAATTCTAGCACCATCAGCGAAGTAAATTATCGTAAGAACCTCGCGCACATTATCACTCTTGTTTGGATATGCCGAGTGAACTGTCCACCCAGAATGGAACGTCGCATCACCGGCTTTGAAATCCCCATATTCCGTAACAGGGAGTTTTTCCTTCTCAATGACCAGCGCAAGAGCGGTGTCCGCATGATCGGAAATCCCCTCTTTGAGATGTGGGCCGTTTGTATGCGATCCATCGGCGAAGAGCATTGTTCCCATTGTCGGAGAAATATCAACAAGAGGCATCCACATCGTAATGGTGTTTGCGGTATCGACCGGCCAGTAGAATTGGTCCTGGTGCCAAGGCGTTCGCTTCCCTCCGGCAGGTTTGAATAGCGCCTGGTCATGATAGAGGCGGACAGCCGGAACACCCATGAGCGTTGCAGCAACACGGGCAAAACGTTTTGCGAGAACAAACCGAGCAATCTCTTCGCTCATTTTCCAAATGTTAGTTACCTGCGTAAACATGCTTATATACTCTTCAATGCGTCCCTGTGTGTCGCGCTTCAATTCTTGTTTGCGAACTACCTCTGCGACCATGGGCCGAAGGGGGTTGATGAAGTCCGCTCCAAGAGCATTGACTCGTGTATGTCCCTGCGATTGATATCGGCTCACTGTCTTCGGATCGAGGGTGAACGGAAGGTCGAGCTCGGCGGAGAGTGGAGTGGTCATCGCTTCTCTTTCGACCCTGGGAGTAGTAGTGAAAGATCAAGACGACGGGTGAACATCGTGATGGATCCATCCGCCTCCCTCGGCCACTGGTCGTGCGGCCGATCCCAGTATAATTCAACGCCATTGCCATCAGGGTCGCGCAAGTACAGAGCTTCACTCACACCATGGTCAGCTGCTCCTTCAAGTGGAATCGAGGCCTCGTCGAGTCGCCGCAAAGCATCTCCAAGAGCCTTTCGATCAGGGTAGCGAATCGCGACATGATAAAGGCCGGTTGAGCCCGGAGGAGGAGGGGCGCCTCCGAGGCTTTCCCATGTATTCAATCCGATATGATGATGATATCCTCCTGCGCTGAGAAATGCGGCGGAGTTGCCCATGCGCTGCGTGATCGCAAATCCCAGAACGCCATGATAAAAAGCAATGGCTCTGTCGAGGTCGGCGACCTTGAGGTGGACGTGACCAATATCGACTCTTTTATCAATGGGAGGCTTCATACACGCTACGAGGCTTTTGCCTGTCGGTGGTTATCGAACGAATCTCGAATAAGTCGCTGAATTGTTGAGGCGAGCATAGTGACATTCGGTGGATCAAACATGGCCCCGCCCCTTCCGGGAACAAAATAGACCTCGACACCTGCCGATGACAGTGATCCCCAGTCTGATTCTGAATGCAGGGAATAGAAAGCTCGATCTTCCAACGGCAAAATGATCGCGACGCGGCCCGGATAAGTCTTCGGTCGATAAAGAGATGATGCAATCTTGTTTGCCAGATCTACATTGCGCATCCATGGTGGAAGCGGCATGCGGAAGAAATTGAAGCCACGTGCGATCAGCGACCAGACTTGATTTCCCAATTTTCTCTTAATCCGCTCCCAGACATACGACACTTTCTTGGACAAACCGATTCCCTTCATTGCCCTTACATGGTGTTCGAATCGACCTTTCGACATGAGGTCCCTGATTCTTTTGCACGCGGCCTCGTTCGATAGGGGTTCGAAGTCCGTGGGGAGGCTATCCAGCAGCGCGACCAGTCGGACATCATCGCCCTGCCCAATGAACTGATGAGCCATCTCAAACGCAACTATTCCACCGAAGCAGAAACCGCCAAGGAAGTAAGGTCCGGAAGGTTGAATTTGTTTCACCTCCTTAATGAACATTTGTGCCATTTCTTCAACATGGATCGAAGGGGGATAATCCGGAAGCAACGACATTGATTGAAGTCCGTAAAACGGGCTGGTTTCTCCGAGACTCAGAGCCAGCTCTCTAAATCCGATCACGTTTCCCTTGTGTCCATGGACGCAAAAGAAGGGGGGATCTGTGCCCTTTGTTTGCATCGGAACGACTAACGATGTACTACTTGACACCCCGGCGAGCACCATTCTGGTCAATTCTTCGATTGTCGGATTCTCAAGAAGAGTTGATAAGACGTATGACTTCTTTCCTGTCAATCGTTCTAGTTCAACAAACATCGTTGCGGCAGCGAGTGAATCTCCTCCGAGGTCGAAGAAATCGTCCTTCACTCCGATTGGCTGAACTTTCAGAACTTCCTCCCATAACTTGACAAGCTGACTCTCAAGGTCAGTCCGGGGTGCGACATATTCACTGTCCCACTGAAGGGGCATTTGCCCTGGTGCGGGGAGTCCCATTCGATCTACTTTGCCGTTGGGGCTCAGTGGCAGTGCATCGAGAAAGACATAGCGAGTCGGAATCATGTAGTCAGGCAAAGTGTGTCGCAGTTTGGCCCTGACGGAGGCGAGACGGGGCAGCGTTTCAGTCGTTGGGACAACGTAGGCGACGAGGTGTGGGGAACCCGGCGTATCCTCCCGGGTCGTAACGACAGCTTCTTTGATATTCTCAATCGAAAGCAATGCATTCTCCACTTCGACAGGTTCAACCCTGCTTCCCCTGATCTTGACACCGAAGTCCTTTCTTCCAAGATACTCAAGGCAGCCATCCGATTGCATCCGACACATGTCTCCAGTGTGGTACATCCGATTTCCCAGGCTGGAACCACGGAATTTCTTTCGGGTCAATTCGTCATTTTTCCAATAGCCAGGGGAGAGGTACTTGCTGTGAACAATGAGTTCGCCAACGACGTTTACCCCAACTTCCTTTCCTGAAGCGTCGAGGATTGTTCCGCGCATATCCTCTGTTGGGTAGCCAACAGGGACAATTCCACCCTGGAGTTTAGTTTGATGATTCATGAAAAACTGGCGAGAGATGCCTGTCTCCGTTGCGCCAAGTCCATTGACGAGTAGGCATGTCGATGTGAAATGTTTCTTGTACAACTCAAAATCAGTTTTCGAGGCGGCGTCACCCTCAAGTCGAATCAACCGCACCGTCGGAAATATTCTGTCCTCAGCAATGAAACTTCGGAAGATTGCCGGGACTGAATGATAGATCGTAATCTTGTTTGCGGTGATCCAACGCGACAATGAGTATCCCACGCCATCCTTGAGAAGGTCATAGGGAAATATTGTCGCGCCATTCAAAAGAGCCCCGAAGAGACTGGACACTGTGCCGCTGAAGGTAGCAGACTGAAGCAGCGTCATGCGATCTTCCGAACTGAAATGAAGATTGTTCGTATACCGCATGACGTTGTGCAGTACATTCCGGTGAATGTCAAAAACTCCCTTTGGTTTACCCGTCGATCCCGATGTGTAATAAATATAGGCGTTGGAATCAGGGGGGATACTCAGTGCAGGATTGCTGCTCAATTGATCACCGTTCAGAGAATCGCAATTCAGGAGAATCCGGCGCTTCTGGAGCGTGACAGCAGTGTTCAGGTTGTGTGAATCGGTAACGATAGCCCGTGCGCCGGAGTCATCTAATGTGAATTCGTTGCGCGCTATGGGATGCCGGGAATCCAGTGGCACATACATCTTGCCGGCTTTCAGGATACCAAGAATCGTTGCGACAAGGGGCGAACCTTGTTCAGCTATGAAAGCGACCGGTTCATTTCCTTCGCCGAGGTTCGCCAGAAGGGCGTTGGCGATCTTGTTTGCCGTGAGATTAAGCTCTGTGTACGTCAGCGGAGTTCTACCGCCAACAGCAGTGTTTAAGGGATACCTTCGTACCGTTTGTTCGAAGCGACTGACAATTGACTGCTCGATTTCCTCCTTCTGAAACAGGATGAAAGGATTCGTCGGTCGAATCATTGAATTGGGCTGGTTGCTTTGCATAACGAGATATTCGAGCTACGGTTTTCTTGACCCTACAAGAATTGACCCGCTCGCGAAGTCAAGAATCAGTTGATGTTCGGATTTCTTTCCGTTGACCACCATCAGGACGATCTTCGCTTTCAATCGTTCTCCCTCGTTTTCGACTGTCAGTCTCTCCGGCTTCACATCGTGAATGGAGGTCTGGGGAGATTCCTCCTTGAAAAGATTCTCGAGGGTCGGGCGTAAGTCCACTTTGACCAGAGCCGAATCGGAAAGACGCGTTACATCCATTATTGCACTCTTCATGCGGCACATGATGGAATAGTCAACGCCGTCGAGACTCTTCGTTTGCACAGAATCCGATCGATTAAAATTCAGTTGTTGAAACAGGTGCTCATATCCGGCAACGGAGATCGATTGAGTTTGGTTTGCTTGGATCGAGAAGTTTTCCCCTTGATCGGATTGCCATTCATCGATGAATTGAATGCCCATAAGCCGCACGATATATTTCGGTCGCTCCCATCGTGAAACTACGTTCAGGAAGTCCGTTGGTTTCTTCAATGAATCAAGGTTTTGTGCAAAAAATGGCTGGAGCGGGCTCACGCCATGAGCGTCATTGATATACTTGACAACTGCGCTGATCTCTTTTGTGTCCTTGTATGATGGCTTGCTCTCAGGGGAGATAATTGCACCTTCACGCAACATCCCATTCGTTGTCAGAAGAGATTCCAGTCTCCCCAATTGGCTGCGTTGAGAGGTGGATGATGCACTCCATGGCCCGTATGCCGAAAGGAATGCGATAATGCAGAGCGAAACAGGAATTAACTTGATGCTCTTCGTCTTGCTTAGAAGATAGTAGAACACAACTCCGGCAAGCCAGATACCCATGATGAGCACATAGTATCGGTTCTCTGTCATTCCGTAGTCGGAAAGACGCATGCCGATTGCAAGAAGCAACATCACCACAAGTGGAATAAGAGCGAAGTAGAATCGCCGTGAGAATTTTCGAATCCACGTATTTTCGGTCATACCTTGAATAGGCCAGAGGAGCAGGAGGGAAAAGATCCCGGTTACCGAGAATCCGAGAATCAAATTGGAGACATATCCCTTCGGCCATTCCCATTGAATAATAATCTTCGCCATGTACGCGTAGAGGATGACGAGATACACAAGGACAAGAGGGAGTAAGATGTATTGCGTGAAGATCTTCAGTCCTTTTGGGTAACTCGTTTCTCTATCAAGAGCGCGCAGGTCTGTCGGAACACCGGCCAGGAAAAACCATGTGTTAAAGATTCCGACAATAACCACCCACACCTGACCGTAGAGATCACCGTTGATGTGCACTTCGAACAGTTGATCTATCGATGCAATTGCGATTGCAAGTCCGATATACAAAACGGATGAATAGAGGAAGGCGGTAAGAAACCGCAAGAAGAGTGAGCGATTGAATTGCCAGAAACCATTCGCCTCTCCACGGCTACTGTACGCAGCAAACGAAACAAGCAGATGTAATCCGATATTAAGAACAAAGAACCGAACGGTGTGCTCCATTGGTCCGCTGAACACATCTCGCGGCAGACTGAACCAATAACCGAGAAGGAAGATCACGACTATGAGATTGGCCAACAGGCGACGCGAGGGAATCCACTTGTTCTTTTCGCCGCCGGTTGCAAGAGCTGTCAGCAATGGCAGTCCCAGGGCAGTTGCAACCAGGACATTGTTGAGGAAGCGCAGTTCCTCCGAACGCATGCCGATGATAATGACCGCAACGGTTGTACCGACGAAGGCGTTCACCAGGACAAACGGAAATCGCCGGAATGTCGCTGTTGATTCCTCGTACAGTTGTGTGAATGAGGGAAGTTTCATTGTGTCGTCTCCTTGTTGGATGACAACTGGTCAGGGAGCTACATTTCCGTTGATTGTGCGGGGAGATTTGAATTGACCGGGCTCTCCACCTCAAGCTTCAGCGCAGCGAGGGAGAGATTGATGTCACGGAGGAAATCAACAAGCGAAGCGATCAGGGCCCCCAGGCAAAGAATGAAGAGGAGCGTGACAAGCAGACCTGCTTCCCATTGAACGATCGCCGCAAGAAAAAGTGTAATAATCAGGAACGAGGCGAACAGGATACTGAGAGTGGCCAGGGTGATTGCACGCCGGGTAAGCCGTGCACGAACGGCAAGCACGTCCAATTGCGCCTGTGCGATCTTATTCTCCTTCCCCGCTGTGGAGTGAAGTGTGCGGGAAAGGTGACGTGATCGATCAATAACTCTCCCGAATCTGTTTGTCATTGACAGAAGAACAAGGCCGACACCCGAGATAAGGATCACCGGCCCAATTGAAATCTGTAGAATCGGGAGAAGGTTGTGCAGTGACATTGTTAGCTACCCCGTTGCCCTCCCCGTCTCATTACTCCTGCTGCGCGCGGACCCACGTTACCGCGCGGTTGCTTTCCTCCTGCAAATGTGCCACCCCCTTTTCCTCCGCCGTGAAGATTCTGTGCGTGCGCGAAGAATGCGTCATCGGACTTGAGAGCTTTTGCAAGAAGCTTTTTGCCTTTGATCTCTTTGCCCCGGATGCCGTCAATGGCGGCACGCGCCTCGGATTTTACTGGCATTTCAATAAAACCGTACCCCGCCGGCTTGTCAGTTTTCTTGTCCATGCCGATCGATGCCGCGCGGACTTTGCCGAAAGGCTCGGCCAATGCCCTTAGATCGGCATCAGTAAAACTGGTTGGAATATTTCCGATATATATTTGCATGACAACTCCTGGATTGTTGCCTATTGAACAGCCTTCTTTGTCTTAATATACGCAACGATGAAGAGGAGACCAAGTAGAAGATCAATAATGCCAAAGCTGAGAATTAGACCGGAGACACGTTGCAATGAGTACAACCAAACTATGGCTACCACATAGGAGAGTTTCTCAAACATTGCGACCGGCATGGCATTCCGAAAGCGTAGTGGATCACCCGCGATCACAAGGAAAAGAATCTGCCAGGCGAGCGTCACTCCCACGAATCCGTAGAAATATTCGGGATGTGTAATGGGAGGGGGATAGTCGAGATTGAACTTGCTCTCCAGAAAATACATTGGAGCAATGATAAGAACGCCGTAGATACCGGCGATGCGAAAGACCCACTTCGCGAGCTTCATTCTTCCTCAATAGATTTTATTAGATCTCTATTTCATCAGCACGAGTTTCTTCGTTGCCACAAAATCTCCCGCTGTCAGTTGATACAGATAGATCCCGCTGGAGAGATCTCTTGCATCAAGCTGAACCTGATAGAACCCAGCCGCCTGGGTTTCGTTATTGACCAGTGTCGCGACCTTCTGACCGACAATGTTGAAGACTTCCAGCAGAACCAATGATTGTCGCGGTAAGGCATAAGTAATTGTCGTCGTCGGATTGAACGGATTCGGGAAATTCTGTTCGAGACTGAATTCTTCCGGCATGCCAACACTCGCGTCGACCGACGTAACGACCACAGAGAAACTCCTTGTGTTGCTAAACGGCCCCCATCCAATGCTATTTTGACCTCGGACGCGCCAGTAATATGTTTGATTGTTTGCAAGGCCAGCAGCAGTTCGGGATGTGTCAGTCAGCGTGGAATCGATGAAGGATGACGCAAATGTCGAATCCGTTCCGTACTCCAGCCAGTAGCGGTCGATCACCGACTGCTGGTTCCAGCGGAACTCAACGCTGTCGACAGAGATCGTTGCCTGATTCGTCGGGGAAACCAGATTGACCGCCGCAGGAAGAGATGTCGTCGCAAAGCTCCATACCGGTGACCAGATACTCTGTCCGATGCTGTCCCTTGCGCGGACGCGCCAGTAGTAGGTGAATCCCTGCTCAAGCCCTGTAACGTTCCGCACTGTGTCTGTGAGAGTAGAGTCATTTACCACAACGAAGATGAGGAAGCTGGGAAGTCTCGACACCTGCAGGTGATACGACGTCGCAGAGGGGACCGAGTTCCAGGCGATGTCCAGCGACAATGGTTGACTCGGCGTGCCGTTCGGTGGGGACAACAAACCGGGAGCCGCAACAGATGAAATTGAAAAATCAGTGTTCCCGATATCAAAGAAAATGTTGCCTACCGCTTCCACTTTCACACGCGCGTTGTTCCCGACCGTACCCGGAACAGCAACCATTTCACTTCCGTCATTCGGTGTATTTGATGCCAGCACCGTTGGAAATGTCTGACCACCGTCGGTGGAGAGAAGAATGTTGACATTGCTGCAATTCACCGGTGATCCGTTTGTGTTTGCGACATTCCACGTAACGCTATCAGTTGAATTGGCAAGCCATGCGATTGCCGAATTCGGATACGTCACTTGAAACGGTCCGGCTGCATCACTTACGTTGACTGAGATGCTTCCTTTCCCTGAACCACCGCCTCCCATCCGGTTATCCCGCGCGGTGAGCCGGAAATTTAATGTGCGGGCATAGCTCGGGAGTATCTCGCCGATTGTCTGCGTTCCGCTCAGAATGTTTGAGAGGCGCGGGTAAAGGCGTGTGGGCGTTGTTGCCGGATCAAAACTTCGGAAAATCGGTGCGTTGCCAGTTGGCGCATTGGGGTGCCCCGCCGGACCAAGGTCGAACTCCTCCCAGCAGTAGGTGAGGGAATCCCCGTTAGGGTCAGATGCGGAGCCCGCCGTGAAAAACGGAGTACTGATGGGGATCGTATAGATCGTGCTTCCGGCACTTACCGTAGGCGCATTGTTCCCCGTCGTCGTAGTGACGGGACACGAATTGCCGGATCCGAATTGAGTGTAGGCAACAATCTCGTCGATGCTAATACTGTGAAAGTAGTCATCACTCTGGTTCTGCGTGTTTTGTGAACCACAAATTCCTGCATAGGCCATTATGGTTGTGCCACTGCCGGGTTCGTACGCCGTGGAGGCATTTCGGTTGCCGCCGCCGCATGATCCGGCGTTTCCGTTGAATGTATGATTCGCGCCAAATTGATGTCCCATTTCATGCGCCACGTAGTCGACATAAAACGGGTCCCCGATAGGAGAGGAGAGACCTGTCACTCCTCTGGCTTTGAATCCAGTACGACAGGGGACCCCGAGATTTGCAATACCGCCCCCGCCGGTGCTGAACACATGGCCAACGTCGTAATTTGCATTCCCAATAATATTGTCCAAATTGCTCTGATTCTGTCCGAGCATCGTGCCGCCGTTATTATTGGTATAGGGGTCTGTCGATGCATTTGTGTAGACCAGCGTATCGTTATTCGCAATCAACACCATGCGTACTGCAACTTCGCGTTCGTAGATTCCATCCACCCGGTTCATTGCGGTGACGATGGCGGCCATGCCAAGCTGGACTGTTCCTCCGTGAAAAGCAGTGTATTCTCCGGTTGCTGCGAGCGCCAATCGATACGTGCGAAGTTCCTCGCCAATCGCGACCGATTGCGGCACACCGCTCGCAACAAGTGCCCGGATCTCCTGTGCGGTTTCTGTTTCTGTGCCAAGAGGTCCAAGCTCCTCCATTGTACGGTCCGGACTTCGCCTCAGATCGCGCTTGTAGTAGCTGATGTAATGACTTGTCGTATTGCGATTGTAGGGATCGATATAGATTGTTCCTCTCGATGTGAAGATGATCGCGTGGAACCCAAACGGCGTCCAGTCCATGCGGACGGTTGTTCGTGGATCGTCGATCCCCTGTCCCATGTATGTCCGGATCCCGGGGTACTTTGCAGCCAGCTCCGGAGCCATGATCGGCGATTCAAGAACCCGGAAGCGCTCGAATGGGCCATATGGAAGTGGCAAATCAATGACGATCGCATTTTTAGCAAACCGACCGAATTCAAGCGGTGCTGTATTGAGTGAACGTAGAAGAGTCTCGGTGTTCAGTGAAACCACCCGGTATCGGTCCGGCACAATTTCCCTGTTGGATCTGTGTGAGATGGATGCTTCCTGGATATCTTGCCAGAAACTGCTTCCAGCGTTCTGTGAAAGTGCAGGTGAAAGAATAGTCAATACAGTCGTCAATAATATTGACAGGAACGTCATTATACCTCCTAATCGAAACGGTGAACATGGAGTGGAACGGTAGACGCTTTATTGTAATAATTGCGGTTTGAACTTACAAGGGGAGTAGCAGATGTGGATTGCAGGATGTTGTGGAGACGGTCTATCTACGGGTATCTCTTCTTCATGTGTTTGACAGATTGCTCGATCAGTTTTTTCAATACACTCACGTTCACATCATCCAGGCTCTGTATGTAGAGGCACGACTTGCCGGTTTTGACCTTCCCGAGTCTCTTCATGAGTGAATCATATTGTGCAAACCCAGCCAAAACATAGAGGGTCAGACTTTTTGCACGCGGCGAGAAGCCGGTGAGAAAGAAATCACCCTCACGACCGCTTTTGTATTTATAATGATATTTTCCGAACCCGACGATACTCGGGCCCCACATCTTCGGCCTTGACTTCGTGATTTGCTTCATCACCGTAAGGACAATGAAACAGTCCTCCCTTCTTTTCTTATCCTTTACCGAGCGGAGAAAGCGTTCAACGCTCTTCCCGGATGCCTTGGTCTTGAGTTCGGCCATCGTGATTCCCTTCCGCTACTTCGTGGATTCACTGAATTGTGCAGTATCGAAGATGAGCTTCACACGGGTAATCTTTCCCTCGTGCACTTCGAACAACTGTGACATTTCCGTCAACAGGCCCGGTTTGGAAAACTCGTACACGAGATTCACGAATGATCCCTCTTCGAACGTCTTCAACAATCTGAATTTGCAGAGTACCGGAGGGTCTGCTTTCACGCTGGAGATGTAATCGTGGGCTGAATCGAACGTGGCGAGAGGACCATTGAACTCCAAATCGTCGGCCAGAATTTCATACAGCCGGTCGAGGTCTTTCCCCGAAAAAAATATCTCCATGTACCGCAGAGCGATGTCGATTGGAGTCATTGCTACCTCCCTTGAAGCTCGCCGAACGCTTCGGTCTAAGCTTCTGACATGCGTTTCAGTTCTTTAAGCATGTAGCTTCGCATCAGTCCGCTGAAAGGGCGGATGAAAAGCCAGTAGAGTCTGAACTTGCGACGGCTTGATCGATCGGTGCATTGCACTCGGGTTTCCGTTGTGACGACTGTTGTGTTCCCAGAATATTCGAATGTGAAATTCCATGCAGACTTTGAAAGTCCGGGACGATGCTCGTGGACAAAATGCGCGGCATCTGTTTCTTCCAGACAGCCAGTCGGAGTCCAGAAACGTCCAACGAGTCCAAGAACAATTTCTCTCTCAGGCTCTTCAGAAAGTACGGCAAATCTATTCGTAACGAAAGTGTCGAATGTTATTTTCTTCGGAGAAGTGTTGGGGCGCCGGTTTCTAAAATGAACCAACGCGGATGGCAGCGCCCGCAAAGCGAGAAGCGCCTTCACAATAATCGGACGGCCGAAATCGGTTGTTCGTAAAGCGGCATACACAATTGTGAGAGGGGAGTTGATGGTGATTGCATGGCGTTCGGTAACGTCATACTCCGGCATGAGCTCGTCAATGAGCATGGGCTTCTCTTGTTGTCCGGGATTATCGTTGTCCGGACTCCTTGATGAATGTGCCGTTCCTCAAGTCGGACATTGCCTGGCGTATCTCTTCATCGGTGTTCATCACGATGGGGCCATGCCATGCCACCGGTTCTTTAAGGGGCTTGCCCGAGACAAGCAGGAATCGAATTCCTTCGTCCCCTGCCTGGACAGTCACCTCATCGCCGCGATCAAAAAGGACGAGAGTGCGATTACCTGTTTCGTCGAAAACAGCAGGGGCATCGGAGCCTGCATCTTCCGTCCAGACTCCTCCAGGTTTGGAAGCATCACGGAACGTGCCGGAACCCTCAAAGATGTAGGCGAAGGCATGGCGCGTGGTTTCGACGGGCAAGGTCTTTCGCTTTCCGGGAGGGACCCAGACATCGAGGTAATGCGGGTCGGCTGCAATGCCGTTGACAGGACCCTTCTTTCCCCAAAACTCTCCGCAAACCACGCGGACTTTCGTCCCGTCGTCATCGATGATCTCGGGGATTTCCTGGGAGGTCACGTCCTGGTACCGCGGCGATGTCATTTTATGAGAAGAGGGGAGGTTTGCCCAGAGTTGAAAGCCGTGCATTCTACCGCGCTCGTCACCGGTGGGCATTTCTTGATGAAGGATGCCGCTCCCTGCGGTCATCCACTGCACATCGCCCGCGCCGAGTGATCCGCTGTTCCCCAGGCTGTCGCCGTGAGAAACATTGCCGGCGAGAACATAAGTAATCGTCTCGATACCGCGGTGCGGGTGCCAGGGGAATCCGGCCAGGTAGTCACGTGGATTCTCGTTGCGAAAATCATCCAGCAACAAGAACGGATCGAAATCAGATGTGTTGCCAAAACCAAACGCGCGCCGCAGGTGCACACCTGCGCCTTCGAGTGTCGGCTTTGCTTCAACAATTCTCTTGACCGGTCGTATGGACATTCAAACTCCTTTTCTCAACTTGTTAGCATAAATAACCGGGAATTATCCAGGTTGGTTCCTTGGTTCTATCAAGTCCCATTTGTTGCCGTACAAGTCTTCGAATACAGCGACAGTTCCGTACGGTTCTTCACGTGGTTTTTCTTTGAACCTCACGCCTTTCTCAGTCATCCTGCCGTAATCCCGCGTGAAGTTATCTGTTTGCAGAAACAGAAATACCCGCCCACCGGTCTGATTGCCAATCGCTTTTTCTTGCTCTGGAGTCGCAGCTTTCGCGAGAAGCATGCTTGTTCCATTTAAGTCCGGAGGAGAGACAAGCACCCACCGATTGCCGTTTTCCAATGGCGTGTCTTCTACCAGAGTAAAACTAAGCGCCTGCGTGAAAAACGCAATGGCCTCATCGTAGTCACGGACAAGGTATGTTACGTGGGCAATGTAGGGCATGGGTCAACACCCCACCCGCCGGGAGAAG
>QKGJ01000174.1 GCA_003251275.1 Ignavibacteria bacterium | reverse complement strand
GATTGTGAAGAGAGTGACACCTAACCACGGGCCTGCATGGGTTCAAGTGAAAACACGCGGGGGGAAATCAGGTTGGGTCTTGGCGTCGGTTGTACGAGAAGCAGCTGAATGAAATCACGGCTCTGAACCCGGGTCATCTCTTAGAGGCCAACCAAAGAGCCAGTGCGCTTATCCTTTTATGTTCAGGTCAACGCCTTTGTAGTAGTTGGTGTCGATATCCTTCGTGAGTTTTGTATAGTAGGTTATCTGGCCCACATGGTAGGAGAAATGCTCCACAACATGCAGGAGGATAGCGACTCCCGTCTCTCGAAACCCTTGAACGCGATATGAAGCCAGGATTTCCCCCTGATCCACTCTTCTGAGAAGAGACTCAACTTCATTCATGACCTTATCAACCATCTCCAGAAGAGATTCGGCAGAGAGTGGACGTTGCCGAGAGAACTCGGCGTCTCTCTCCCGGTTGTCTGGAGATCCTCCCAAGCTGCTTAGAACCCATTGGCGGACGTTTCCGCAGAGATGAAGAATGATGTTTCCAACACTATTCGAATGCTCATTTGGCTTTCTCCAGATCTCTTCCTTTGTTAATAGCCCAAGACATACTCGCAAACGAGAAACCGACTCCTCCAGCCGCCTGGATACCTCTTGCAGGAAGATCGATCCAAACTGTCCCGATATTTGGTTTGGTTTTTCCATGATTGATACAGATTCGAAGCTGCGCCTTGCGACATTCCAGGGTTTCGGCTTTAGCGAATGTCCGACATTGCAGCAGCTTGAATCCTCATTGTTTCCGGATCTTGAAGAAATGCAATGATTGAAATATTTCCCTTTTTCGCATCTCCGGGAATCTTCATGTCAACGCTCCCACGCTCAGGTGAACGAGGAATTGACTTCCAATCACGCACGACGTTGTCATGGAGAAGTGTGCGGCCACTATTTTCACCACGTCCGACCCGCGACTGAATGTTGCGCTCAACCAAGGCGAGGTTGAGAGTTTGGGAAAGAGATCCGTTTGTCAAGCTAAACTCGACCTTGATCCAATCATCCTTGATAAACGTGGAGTGAATGGCAACCCTGAAAATCGACGAGGAGTTCAAAGCTTCCCCAATGGCCCGTTGCGCATCCAATTTATCAGAACCCACGAATTCCTTGTTGCCATTCACTATCATTTGAGGAGTATAGATACTTGAAAGACGAAAAGTCTCCGAGTATCTTCGTTGACGCTCCGTAAATTCTGGCCGCGCAAATCGATCTTTCCATCCGATGTAATCCCAATAGTCCACATGAAACGCCAGAGGATATATACTCCTTCCATTGGTTGCCTCAATCACAAGATCATTCAAAAAGCGGTCCGCAGGAGGACAACTTGAGCATCCTTCCGACGTGAAGAGTTCCACTACCGCAAAACCACCATCTGATTGATCTCCCGTGGTAGCCACACTACCGGGGAATCCGGTTATGATGAGGACCAGAAGAGATTTCGATATGAATAACCCTGCTTTCACTAATTTGTGCCTACGATCGTTCGAAGTCCGTTGCTTCCCGCCACAATAATCTTTGACGCCATGCCGATAAAGAGTCCATGTTCCATGATGCCTGCACGGGAGTCTAGTCTTTTCGCAAGCGAAGCGGGATCGCGAATAACTCCAAATTGGCAATCGAGAATGACGTTATTCTGGTCGGTGCGATATTCTTCCCCTGTTGATGTCAGCCGAAGCAATACCCTGGCACCGAGGTCTTCGAGAAACTTTCGTTCGACAGCAGCAGCAAAAGGGATGACCTCAACCGGGACTGCCCATTTCATTCCCAAGGAATCCGAAATCTTGCTCTCATCCACAATGATGATGGTTGTCTGGCTCGCTTGCGCCAGGACCTTTTCACGCAGTAATGCCCCACCACCACCTTTTATCAGGTTTAGATTCGCATCTACCTCATCAGCTCCATCGATCGTGATGTCTATCTGAGGGTTTCTTTCAAACGAGGTGAGCGGAATTCCACATGTTCGGGCAAGCTGTTCCGTCTGCAATGAACTTGGTATTCCAACAATATCCTTCAATTTGCCATCGCGTATCATGTTTGCGATCGCTTCAACAGCAAATTTCGAAGTACTGCCAGTACCAAGCCCGACAACCATTCCTGACTTTACTTCCTCCACCGCCTTTCCAGCTGCAGCCTTCTTCAGTTCATCATGTATGGACAACAATACTTCCTCTCTTTGAGAATTAGCCTATAATCTGGCCGGCAGAGTTCATCACGGGAATTGGGGGTGAATGACTCTCATGTCCTCCTTGATTCTTGAAGCTAAGGACATCCATCGGGCAAACCGAAACGCAGATGCCGCAACCAATGCACGAACTTGTTTTGTTGTCTAGCACTTCCTGCTTGAGGCTATAACTCATCACATCAATACCAACCTGGCAATTGCGCGAGCATTCATAGCACCCGATGCATTTGTCATTCGCAGTTATTTTGAACTTGCTCCATTTCATGCGGGCGAAGAAGTTCGATTGGATGTTCATCAGTTTCGCAAGAGGGCACCAGTACCGGCACCAGACTTTTCCCCCAAGAAATGGATAGAGCGTCACTGGCAGAATGCCTACCATCCAGACATCTGCGTAAATACGGTACAAACCAACACCTAATTCCGCCGGGCCGCGGAAAACTGCATAGACATCTTTGACAAGCATCAGAACCGTAACAACTGTTGCAAAACCTAGAACCGCGTAGCTCATCCATTCCCATTTAATGGATGTCTTTCCTTTAGGGGCAAGGTGGCGCCATCGGTCACCGAACGTCTCTGCCAGACCTCCGCATCCGCAAATCCAAGAGCAATAACGTTTGCCATTGAACAGGACAAAGATGGGTATGATGAGGAACGTGAGAACAACGCCCCAGACAACCCACACTTCGTGAGGATTGTAGAAGAAGGAGTAAAAAAACAGGGGCCAAGCATACACAATACCATAGCTTCTCCACGCTTGCTGGGCAAACGTGGGGTCGGTCGCGAGACGCTCTCCAATCCACTGGTGCTGGACTGCAGACTGAAACAAGAACTCCGGGATGAGAAAGAAAAAGATCCACTGAAAGCTGATCAGACTCACATAGCGCCAAATTTGAAACTTATCCTTGCGATCCAGGCCCCACCTCTTAAGTGCCTGGATTCCAAAGAACGTCATGAGGGATGTATACATCACTGTATACCAAAACGACCAAGGTCTCTCAAAGAATGACAAGAACTTGTATCCCCATCCTTCGTACGGCCAGAATTCTTGGCCTGTACCCAGCTTGGCTCCATAAACAGTATACCACGCGAAGAACGAGACGCCAAGCCAGGCAAAACGATCTCCCTTCATTCCAAACCTCATCAGCGCCACAAGAGACAGCGCCCAGATTATTGCCCCTATGGTGGGGCCCAAGAAGGAAAAGTCAAATCCAAACATGGACGCGTGTCCGCCCCGTCCTGTCCCAAAAATCCACACTCCAAACATACCCAACAGCGTAAGAGCCATCGAGCGAAGAATGCTCCCTTCCCATTCATTCTCCATCCTGAGACCGAGGGATTTTAGGAACTGTCGCGGAACGTCAGCGCCAACGAGAACGAATGCATGGTCATAAGATATGGTCCTCGTCTCATCGTCAGCACCCTTGTTCACCTTAAGCGTCACTTCTTTTTCACCAAATTCAGTAACATTCGAATTCAGTATAGG
>QKGJ01000387.1 GCA_003251275.1 Ignavibacteria bacterium | reverse complement strand
CCGTCCGTCCCTTGCTATCGGTGAGTCTGCCCTCATCAAGGACTTGCAGGAGAATATTAAAAACCTCCGGATGTGCTTTCTCGATTTCATCGAGAAGAATAACAGAATATGGTCGGCGGCGGACAGACTCAGTCAACTGACCTCCTTCATCATATCCTACATATCCCGGGGGCGCTCCAATGAGCCTCGATACAGAGAATTTCTCCATATACTCGCTCATATCGATGCGAACAATTGAAGACTCATTGTTGAAAAGGGACTCAGCAAGTGCCCGGGCCAATTCTGTCTTTCCAACGCCAGTGCTGCCAAGAAAAATAAACGATCCAATTGGCCGTTGCTCATCCTGCAAGCCAGCCCGTGCCCGTCGAATCGCATCACTCACGGCATGCACAGCTTCATCCTGTGCAATCACTCGCTCGCGCAGTCGTTCATCCAATTCGAGGAGTTTTGTCCTTTCACTTTCAAGCATCCGAGAAACTGGAATACCGGTCCACCGGGCCACAATTTCCGCAATGTCTTCAGCATCCACTTCTTCTTTCAACATTTGTTGTGACTTCTGAACGTCCTGGAGTTTTGCAGACGCTTCTTTCACTTGCTTCTCAAGGGTTGCAAGTGTCCCATAACGAAGTTCTGCTACTCTTCCCAGGTCGCCCTCACGTTCCTTCTTCTCCGCCTCCAGTTTGACGCGTTCAGTTTCGCCTTTCATATCTCGGATCGATTGAATAAGATCCTTTTCGACCTTCCAGTGTGCCTTTAGTTCTGTGCTCGTCTGGTGAAGGTCAGCCAAGTCGCGTTCGATAGCATTCAATCGGTCTTGTGAAGCGTTATCCTTTTCACGGCGAACAGCCTCCCGCTCAATCTCAAGCTGCTTCACTCGTCGCTCCACGTTATCCAGCTCTTCAGGCATTGAGTCAATTTCAATGCGAAGTTTTGCTGCCGCCTCATCAATCAAATCAATAGCCTTGTCAGGCAGAAAGCGATCTGAAATATACCGATGACTGAGTTGTGCAGCGGCGACAATTGCTCCGTCGGTAATACGAACGCCGTGGTGCACTTCATACCGTTCCTTCAATCCGCGAAGAATCGAAATTGTGTCATCGACATTCGGCTCATTTACCAACACCGGTTGAAATCTTCGTTCAAGTGCAGGATCCTTCTCAACGTGCTTGCGATACTCATCAATCGTTGTGGCCCCGATGACATGTAACTCACCCTTGGCAAGTGCCGGCTTGAGCATGTTTGCAGCATCGACGGCTCCTTGTGCGGCTCCAGCACCAATAATCGTATGCATCTCATCAATGAAGAGGATGACTTCTCCATCGGATTCCTGAACTTCTTTGAGGAGGGCTTTCAGGCGTTCTTCGAACTGCCCACGAAAGCTGGTGCCGGCAACGAGGGATCCCATGTCGAGGGCAACGATGCGTTTTGAGCGCAGTGACTCGGGGACATCCCCTTGCACAATCCTGAAGGCAATTCCTTCCGCAATCGCGGTCTTCCCCACCCCGGGTTCACCAATAAGCACGGGATTATTTTTTGTCCGCCGTGAAATTACCTGCAAGACGCGACGGATTTCCTCATCGCGGCCAATGACGGGATCGAGTTTTCCCTTCTGCGCCAGCTCATTGAGGTCCCGCCCGTATCGCTTGAGAGCTTGATATTTTTCCTCCGGTTGCTGGTCCGTCACCCTATGTGATCCGCGAATGTCCTTCAATACTCTGAGAATGTTCTCTGTTGATACTCCCTGTTCTGCCAGCAAACGTTCCACAGATGTTCCTTTTTGGAGGGAAAGTCCGAGCAGAAAATGTTCCGTGCTTATAAATGAATCCTTTAGTCTCTCCGCTTGTTTCTGGGCATCGTCAAAGACCTTCGACAGATGTTGGCCGATACTCTGATTTCCAATTCCTGCCCCAGACACCTTAGGTAGGCGGTCAATCAGTTCATTCAGTTTTATTTTGATGACTCGTTCATTCGCACCGAGCTTTTGAAGGACTGGCAATACTGTACCTTCCGGGTCCTGCACCAGCGCGGCCAGAAGATGTTCAGGTTCAACAAGTTGATTTCCATAGCTTGTGGCAATCTCTTGGGCGCTTTGAAGAGCTTCCTGAGACTTTATTGTTAGTTTATTCAAATTCATGCTTGGCTTCCTTGTCTCACTATACGAAAGGCGAGGATGTCGCCTCGCCTTTCGTTATCTCCATGCCATCCAAGGGGGAGATCTGCCCTTAATCCCCTTGGATAACAGGGGATTGAGGTCCTTCTTTACTATTTTTTATCTTTATCGTCAACCACTTCAAACTGGGCATCTTCCACCTTCTTTTCATTCTTCTTCTCGGATTTGGCCTCGCCAGTGGTTGGTTCGCCCTGTTTCTGCTGAGCCTCCGCAGACTGCTGGTACATCTGCGTTGACGCTTCATTCCAGGCGGCATTGACACCTTCCATCGCGGTCCTAATCGAAGCAACATCGTTGGACTTGATCGCTTCCTTTAGCTTTTCGCTCGCAGTTTCGATCTTGTTCTTCACGGTTGCGTCCACCTTGTCCCCAAATTCTTTCAGCTGCCTTTCTGTTTGGAACACAAGGTTGTCGGCCTGGTTCTTCACCTCGATCTCTTCTTTCTTCTTTGCATCATCAGCTTGATGCGACTGTGCATCTTTTTTCATTCGATCAACTTCTTCTTTGCTCAACCCGCTTGAGGACGTGATCCGAATTGACTGTTCTTTATTGGTCGCTTTATCTTTTGCTGAGACGTGGAGCAGTCCGTTTGCATCAATGTCGAAGGTTACTTCGATCTGAGGTACTCCCCGCGGCGCAGGGGGTAAACCATCGAGATGGAACTTGCCGAGCGTGCGGTTATCGACCGCCATTGGCCGCTCACCCTGAAGCACATGGATCTCAACGGAGGGCTGGTTATCCGACGCAGTCGAGAATATTTCGCTCTTTTTTGTCGGTATGGTGGTGTTCGCCTCGATGAGTTTCGTCATGACGCTTCCCAATGTTTCAATGCCCAATGACAAGGGGGTGACATCCAGCAGCAATACGTCTGTGACATCTCCAGCAAGGACACCACCCTGTATGGCCGCACCAACTCCGACCACTTCATCCGGATTCACTCCCTTGTGTGGTTCCTTCCCGAACATATCTTTCACAAGTTGCTGAACCTTAGGAACCCGAGTCATTCCTCCCACCAAGATCACTTCGTCAATATCTTTGGGTGAAAGTCCCGCATCCTTCAAAGCCTGTTCCGTCGGTTTGAATGTTCGCTGAATAAGATCATCAACGAGTTGTTCAAATTTCGCCCGGGTGAGGTTGATGTTCAGATGCTTCGGGCCTTCCGGAGTTGCGGTGATAAATGGGAGATTGATTTCCGTCTGCATCAGCTGCGAAAGCTCCATTTTCGCCTTTTCCGACGCCTCTCGGAGTCGCTGTAATGCCATTGGATCTTTCCGAAGATCGATCCCTTCTTGCTTCTTAAACTCCTCAGCAATGTAGTCCAAAATCCGTTGGTCAAAGTTATCTCCACCAAGGTGAGTATCTCCGTTGGTAGATTTGACTTCGAAAACTCCATCTCCTAATTCAAGGATGGAGATATCAAATGTACCGCCACCCAGGTCGTAAATGGCAACCTTGATATCTTTGTTCTTTTTGTCCAGACCATAAGCAAGCGCGGCCGCCGTCGGCTCATTGATAATTCGCTTCACCTCAAGTCCAGCTATCTCACCTGCTTCTTTGGTGGCCTGACGTTGGGCGTCATTGAAGTAGGCTGGGACAGTGATGACCGCCTCAGTAACTTTTTGGCCAAGATAGTCCTCAGCCGTCTGTTTCATTTTCTGAAGAATCATTGCACTGACCTCTGGTGGGGAGTAGACCCTTTCTCCGATCTCAACGCGGGCGGTATTGTTGTCCCCCTTGATAACTTTGTAAGGAACAAGCTTCATTTCTTCGTTCACTTCGTTATAGAACCTCCCCATGAAGCGCTTTATGGAGAAGACCGTGTTTCCGGGGTTGGTGACCGCTTGTCTTTTCGCGGCTTGGCCAACAAGCCGATCTCCGTTCTTTGCGAAGGCTACAATCGAGGGGGTTGTCCGGTTCCCTTCGGAATTCGCAATGACGACAGGATCATTCCCCTCCATCACTGCAACAACTGAATTTGTAGTTCCTAAATCGATCCCAATTATTTTACCCATTTAAAAAGACTCCCTTCTGGATGGCTTGTAAGAGCACTTCTGCTTGACTTGCTTGGGCGTGCATAGATTTCACCCGATAATTTACCCTGAAAATTGCAACCCCTGTGCCACCATGATGAGATATCGATAAAAACCTGTAACCGTATAAACGGTAATACTTTAGCAATGCGCGCACCAACCTCGAAGTTTGTCCGATATGCGCCATCATGGCAACAAGTTGCAACTATGGCATGGATTTAATAAGACACGAGACAAATTGGCCTCATTGACGATTCGTAATCTTAACTTGACATTACAAATCCCAATGGCTATTTTCGGAGGTGATTTTTATGGCATCATATGTTTTGCCAAAAGGCCTCTCCCGTAAAGAGCGTCTATGCCCGTTCAAAGCTTCTTGCTTCTGCCCATCTCTTCGTCGCTCCTCTAACTGATCGGGGTTCGCTATGTTTTCTGAGACTGCCCTTCGCAAGGGATTGAGGACTCGCACATTCGGGAATAAGATTTACACATTTGAGTCCATTGACTCGACCAACAGCTGCGCCAAAGCAGTAGCTGCCTGCGGGGCTTTGGAAGGGACGATTGTTGTTGCTGAAGAGCAGACCGCCGGACGCGGCAGACTTGGACGCGTTTGGAAATCCAATGCGAACGAAAATCTCATGTTTTCAATCGTGTTGCGACCGAATATCGATCCAGAATCGATTAACCTTCTTCCACTTTATGTGGCTGTTGCGCTCTCCGAGGGAATCGAACATCTCACCGGCATGAAAGCAGAGTGTAAATGGCCAAACGACCTTCTGATCAACAAAAAGAAAGTATGCGGAATTCTTATTGAGGCATCTATTCGCCAAAACACGGTCGAACATGTGGTGATTGGCATCGGCCTTAATGTCAATCAAACAAGGTTTGACGAATCACTAAGGGCGAAGGCGACATCGTTGAAATTGGAAGTTGGAAGTGACATCGACAGGAATGAACTATTTAGGGAAATTGTTGCTTGTTTGGAAACTGAGTACCTGCAAATAGCCTCTCATGGAATTCATACCGTGCTTCCCCATTGGCTCTCCCGAACCTCTATGATTAATAAGATGATTTCAGTTTCGCAGAAAGGTTCTGTTTTCACCGGTGTGGTCAAAGGCCTCAGCAATGACGGCGGCCTCGTTGTGCAGACGTCTGGCATTGAAAAAACACTTTTCTCTGGAGACGTCACGATTCTTGGCATGTAGACCCGGCAACTCCCCGAACGTCCATTTCCATCCACTATTCAAACGATAACCATGCTACTCGCGATTGACGTTGGGAACACTCACACCGTCCTTGGCGTCTTCAAGTCCGATCAACTCCTGGCTGATTGGAGAATCTCAACCGCCAGTCACCGCACTGCTGACGAAAGTTGGCTCATGTTGAGGAGCTTTTGTGCCGACGAAGGGATATCGACCAGCTCAATTCGAGGTGTTGGAATTTCCTCTGTTGTTCCGGATTGGACAGACATTTTCGAGGCAATGGCAAGAAAGTATCTCCGGACAGAACCTATCACGGTTAGCGCATCCCTTGATTTGGGGATCAAAATACTCTATCAAGATCCCGCGGCAGTCGGAGCCGATCGACTCTGCAACGCCATAGCAGGATTCAACAGATTTAAAGGTCCGCTCATCATCATCGACTTTGGAACGGCAACAACCTTTGACGTCGTTGGGAAGAATGGTGACTACCTCGGTGGAGTTATTGGTCTAGGGCTTGAATCATCTGCAGCTGAACTACATCGCAGGGCCGCCAAGCTACCAAAGATCGAACTTCACTTCCCGGATCGAATCATTGGCCATGATACGGAAACAAGCATGAAAGCCGGGCTCATGTTTGGAACACTCGATGGTGTGGAGGGTATTGTGAATAGAATCAATGCTGAACTTGGGGAAGGAGCAATGGTTGTTGCGACGGGAGGACTAGCAGGTATCATGGCAAAACACACAACGGTTATCAAAGAAGTGGTACCCTCCCTGGTGTTAGAGGGCATTCGCCTTGTTTATGAGCGTGTACGAAAGTAAGACTATCTAGAGACCCCCGCTCGTTGTCCGCAGGATCGTCCCTCCATCGCCGACTACAATTCCTGTATCGGCGTCCATAAAGGAGACTCCGTAGAGATGGATTGCTGTGGGAACTCCCCTGCGTAGACTATCCCAATTCACCCCTCTGTCTGTCGTCCTCAGGATGGTTCCGTAGTTGCCAACAATAATAACGGTCGTTTCCGATTGAAACCAGCCCCTCCACAATGCTTCCGTCACTCCCGAACTAACAAGCTCCCAATTCTCGCCCGAATCCGTTGATTTCAGAATTCTTCCCGCTTCTCCAAAAACAAAGAATGAAGTTGACCCAGCCCGTACAACGTTGAAAAAAGCACCAGCACTATCCTGCCATACTTCATTCCAGCTTCCCCCTCCATTCGTAGTTTTAAGAATCGTCCCCGCACCACCAACTGCAATCCATTCACTATCCTGTACGCTAAGCAACCCAAAAAGATCTTCATTCGTCCCTGAGTTCTGCTCACCCCACGAAAGACCCGCATTCGTCGTGGATAGTATCACTCCGTTCTGGGCAACAATTAGCGCCTGGTCCAAAGAAAACAGGGACACAGCATACAAGATGATACTTTGACTGTACGACCTGTCTTCCCACAACCGACCGCCATCCGTTGACCAGAGGATTGTTCCTTGCGTACCAACCATAATTCCGTTCAGAGAGTCCAAGAAGTCGATGTCGAACAGCGTATTTCTTGGACTTAGAAAAAACTCAGTCCATGTCCGTCCACTGTTTTCGGAAACCCTGAAGTCGCCAAGACCTCCTGCAACAACAACTCGGTTCGAAGTAATGAACATACAGTCGAAGAGCGTTGTCAGTGAATGAAAGCGGGAATTGACAGCCGTCCATCCTTCGGAAGGAATACTATTGTTCGAAGGAGAGGTACTCGGTGCAGGATCAGTACAGGAAAGAAAAAATATCAAGATCAGGGCAAGGTATGATTCCTTCTCAGACATATGAGCGTGATGCGATTGGTGTTTCGCACATCAAGTTGCTGACAAACGATCGCACCCAAATCAGGGAGATCCGAACATCTTCACCGAAGCCTGGGCCATTTCTACGAGAGGGGTAAAGTACAGGCCAAGAGCAATCACCGGCACGAGAAGAACCAGCACCGTTGCCACCTGGACACGGGGAATATCGATCATCTCCGTTTTCTTTTCGCTTGCTTCAGAACGGAGATACATATTGCGAAGCACTTTCGCGTAATAGTAAAGCGAGATAACGCTGTTGAGGGCGCCGACAATTGCCAGCCATATCCAACCGCTGTTCAAAAGGGCAGCAAAGAGATACAACTTTCCAATGAACCCGGCTGTTGGTGGCAATCCGGTCAACGAAATGAGGAAAACAGTGAGCGCAACGCCAAGGAATGGCGCCCGCTTACCGATCCCTTTGTAATCCTCAACATCCTCGCTTCCGGTCTTGTTCGCAATGACCATGACAATGTAGAATGCCCCGAGGTTCATGAACAAATAGACCATGAAATACACAAGAATTGCCGCAAGGCCTTCATTGCTCAGCACTACGACGCCCATAAGCATATAGCCAGCATGTGCTATACTGGAGTAGGCGAGAAGTCGTTTCATATTGTCCTGCCATAGCGCAACAAGATTCCCAAGGGTCATGGTTACCACCGATATCGCAGCGACCACGTGGTACCATTCAAAGCCGGACAGAGAAGCCCACATTCCTTCAGGGAGATGCGTCGCACTTGGATCGATAAAGACACCCTTAAAGAATCGAATCATCACCGCGAATCCGCCTGCCTTGGAGGCAACCGACAGGAAGGCAGTAATGGTAATCGGCGACCCTTCATAGACATCCGGCGTCCAAAAATGAAACGGCACGGCTGAAATCTTATAGCCGAAACCAACAAGAGTGAGAATTCCTGCAATTGCCAGGGCGCTGCCACTCACAGACCCCTGCGCCAGAACATGGTTGATTTCATAAATGTCCAGTGATCCAGTCAATCCATAGATGATCGATATCCCATAGAGCATCAATCCGGAAGACAGACCGCCGTAGATAACGTACTTCAACGAGGCTTCACTGGAATCCGGCGCTTCCTTCGTAAATCCTGCCAGGATGTAAGAACTGACGGAAGAAAGCTCAATGGCCAGATACATCATCAACAAATTGCTGGCGCCGGCCATTAGCATCATCCCGAGAGCGAGTCCACCGAGGAGGGAGTAGTACTCCCCCAATCTTCGGGACGCCGTCTGCAATTCGACTGAACTGAGAGAAAACACGATGACGAAAATAGCCGACATGAGGATAATCACTTTGAAGAACACCGCAAACGGATCAACGGCAATCATGTTGCCGAAGATCGACTCGTTCATCCCCGATTGATTCAGAACAAACGCTCCAGAAAGAATCAAACCAGTGAGGGTAATCCCCGCTACGATCTGTGGTGACTTGCGAAACATCAGATCAGCACAAATTGCCACGAGGAACATTACCGTCAAGGTAATCTCCGGAAGGAATTTCGTGATGTCGCCAAGAAGTTGTTCAGGCATTATTCTAATCGAAAATGAAGGTACACTATTACCGCACACCCAACATTGCAGCAGTACTTGCCTCCTGCACCAATCCGGCAAGATGATTCATCGAGGAGTTCATCAAGTCAAGAACTGGTGAGGGGTAGATGCCAAGAAAAATCACTATAACCGCAAGTGGAACGAGCATGATTAATTCGCGATTGTTCACGTCTGTCAGATTCTTCCATTTCTCCGGAATGCTTCCGAGGAAAACCCGCTGGAGTGTCCAAAGCATGTACCCAGCGGTTAGCACGATTGTAATTGCCGCAATGATGGTAAGCGTCTGGAATGTTTGGAACGCACCTATCAAAGAGAACGCCTCACTGACGAACCCGCTCAATCCCGGGAGTCCCAGGGCCGCAAAGAACGCAACGACCATAATTGCGGAATACTTCGGCATCTGATTCATCAATCCGCCGAAGTCATTCAAGCCTCGTGTGTGGGCACGATCATAAATTACTCCGACAATCAAGAAGAGCATTGCCGTTATCGTACCATGGTTGAACATTTGAAATACCGCGCCGGTCATCCCCTGCGTATTCATCGATGCCATTCCCAGCGTAACGACACCCATATGGCTCACGCTGGAATACGCTATGAGTTTCTTGAAATCAGTTTGCGCCATCGCGACAAGCGCGCCGTACACCATACTGATAACGCCAAGGAGCGCCAGCCCCCACGCGTAATGATGCATTGCATCAGGGAAGATGGGGAAGCTAATCCTCAGTAACCCATACGTTCCCATCTTTAGGAGAACACCCGCAAGAATCACACTGATCGGCGTCGGCGCCTCAACATGGGCATCGGGCAACCAGGTATGAAACGGAAAACTCGGGATTTTGATCGCGAATCCGACAAAGAGCCCCACGTAGGCGATGTAACGCCAGGCGGTATTTACCCCTGCAAGCAAAGAATCCGGAGCAAAATTCCCCGGGTCCATCATTGCGAGAATATTAAATGTATAGATTTTTTCAAGTCCCTCTGTCCCCTGCGCCATTGCCTGTGCCACGGATAATATCGATCCGTTCGCGTCGATGTACACGTTCACACTGAAATACAACGCGATCATCGCAAGAAGCATCAGTACGCTTCCAAAGAGAGTATAAAGGAAGAATTTTATGGCGGCATATTCTCTCCTGGGTCCGCCCCATACTCCGATGAGAAAATACATCGGAAGAAGCATCACTTCCCAAAAGACATAGAAGAGGAAGAAGTCGAGAGAAACAAACACCCCCATCATTCCGGTGTCCAGCAACAAGAAGAGGGCGAAATATCCCTTCACGGACTTTTCGATGTTCCAGGAGGAAATTGTAGCAACAAAACTGATCAGCGCCGTGAGCATAACCATCGTCACGCTCAACCCATCAATTCCCACCAGATATTCAATGTGCACGCGCCCAAACCAGGCAACGCTCTTGATGTCAATCCATGAAGCCTTTTCGACAAACTGCATTCCGGAGATCGTGTTGATGCCGGCGAGGCCCTTATCGAAGTTCTGCCAAAGAATAAAAGCCAAAACAACCTGCAATGCTGTAATCGTTAGAGACGCCCACCGAATCGCATCTCTTTGATCCTTGGGCATCATCAGAACGATCACCATTCCCACGATGGGGAGAAAGGTAATCCAGGAAAGAATGCCTATTCCGAGAAACGAGAATTCCATGAATGTACTTCCCTCTTAATTTTGAGAGTCGAAAGTGTCAAGTATTGAAAGCGAAAACAAAATACAGAGCAAGCGCCCCAAGAACCGCAAGGACGATATATGTTTGAATTTTTCCTGTCTGAAGCTTTCGGAGAACAAGTCCCCCGAATCCGAACACATACGCAGATGCATTGACTAAACCATCGACTACGTAGGAGTCAAATCCACCGGCTCCACCCCACACGAGAAATACCACCAGGCCCCCACTCAATAATGCGGTCAACAGCGCAAGAGTCACCGAACCCATGCTCGCATCGGCAGGCCAGACCCAACTGCCCACAGAAATCGCCACGTAGATTGAGAAAGCAATGCCCGCGAAAAGAAATGCACCTGCACTCATTTTCTTCCCATCCCGCGAAGCGTAGGTAAAGCCAAAGACTGCGTTTTTCGTCCAGCTGGCAGAGCCATTCACGACTCCATCCACGATGGTCTCATCAATCCAACGAAGTACACTTGTAAACGCCAGAGTACCGGCGACAACGACTCCATTATAGACGCGATCAAAACCCCACTTGTCGAGGAGAAACGAATGGACTCCCGGAAGAGCATTTGCAGCGCGTTCTGCACTGATCTTTTTCCAGTAGTACGTCGCAAACGCAATCAGAATTCCCGCACCGGCTATCAGAACAGAGAGCAGCAAGGCAGACGTGTGCGCATGGTGAACAGCTTCTTCAAACACCTCTCCTCCGGGCGCAGCAACGGTTAACGGTACAACGCTCTCCGGCCGCGGGACTGCGTTTGTAAACCATCCCTCGGTACCAAAAGGGTTAAGGTTAAACGTGAAGAAAAAATACACGGACAGGCCTGCGAGAAGCATAAGAGGCACCGTCATGACTCTTGGAGATTCATGAATGTGGTCGGTGCGATGAGCATCAGCATGTTCGCCGAGGAACGCCCGAATGACGATACGGAACATATAGAACGACGTCAGGCCAGCCACGAGGAACCCAAGAACCGGGATGAGAATGTGCCCGGACAATGTGTTGAAGGCGAGCGTACCGGCAAGGATAGAGTCTTTACTTAAGAAGCCGCTCGTCAGGGGGACACCGGAGATCGCAAGCGTATACGTTGTGAAAGTCACGAATGTTATCGGCATCTTGTGTCGAAGCCCGCCCATATTCCGAATGTCCTGTGGGTCCGTGTGATGATCATCCTGATGATGAAGCGCGTTATGCATCGAATGAATAACAGACCCTGATCCCAGAAACAATCCCGCCTTGAACATTGCATGAGTCGCGAGATGGAAAAAGCCAGCAGTAAACGCGCCCACCCCCAACGCCATCACCATGTATCCCAGTTGACTAATCGTGGAGTACGCTAGTACCTTCTTGATATCATTCTGAGCGATTGCGATCGTCGCCGCAATGAATGCAGTAATGGCTCCTATGTACGCGATAACCGTCAGTGCTTCTGCGGTCATCAGCGGAAACGTCCTTGCGACAAGATACACACCGGCGGCCACCATGGTTGCCGCATGAATCAGGGCACTCACGGGAGTCGGGCCTTCCATCGCATCGGGCAACCAGACATGCAAAGGAAATTGCGCTGACTTCCCGATGGCACCGCAGAAAATCAGAATTCCTGCAACCGTCAGAACCGTTTCACTGTCGAAAGGTAATACTCCGCCCCCAATCCCACTGAAGATCTCTGAGAGGAGAAAGGTGTGATAGGTTGAGTAAAGAATCAGGATGCCGATGAAAAAACCGACATCACCGATGCGATTCACGATAAATGCTTTCATCGCGGCGTCCGAAGCACTCTTCTTCTCATACCAATGGCCGATGAGAAGATACGAACTCAGTCCAACAAGCTCCCAGCCGACATACAGAAGGAACAAATTGTTCGCGAGAACGATCATCAGCATCGAGAAGGAGAAAAGCCCAAGGTAGCCGAAGTACCTGGAGTACCGAACGTCCCCGTGCATGTACGCCGTTGAAAAGAAGTGCACCAGCGTGCTCACGAGAGTTACAACAACAAGCATAATGGCCGCGAGATTGTCGACCGCAAAGCCGAGGGTAATTTTCAGCGGCCCGATTCCAGGGACATCATGAAAATCGATCCATGTAAAATTCAGAAAGAGGGTTTCCGTCGGCGCAATCGCAAGTTTTTGGATCAAGATAAAAACGGATAAGCCGAGGGCGCTGGTGATGATCAGGGTTTCAAGCCAATCCCCTTGTCTCGGCAGTTTCTTCCCAAAAAACATCATCAGCACGAACCCCGCCAAGGGAAGCGTGAGGACAATAAGGGCAAGAGTTATGAGTTCAGAATTCATAAGTGATGAGCTGATTCATTCTTTCAGACTTGAAACCTCGTCGACATTCACTGTACTAAATCGATGGAATATGTTCAGGACAATCGCAAGAGCGACCGCAGCTTCCGCAGCAGCCAGAATAATGACGAAGATCGCAGCAGTCTGTCCGTCGAGTGACCCGTTGTAGCGCGAAAACGCGATCAGGTTGATATTTGCGGCATTCAGTACAAGCTCAATTCCCATAAGAAGCAGAATTGCATTGCGTCGTGTAATTATGGCATACACCCCCAGCGAGAAGAGCGCTGCGCTCAGAAGAAGAAAGTGCGCAAGATGAACTTGCGGAAGCCACTCGATAAAACTCGCCAGGTTGTTAATCCATGTTTCCATGCATTCTTCTCTATCGATTCCGACGCGCGATCAGGGCCGCACCAATAAGGGCAACCAACAAAACGACCGATGCTATCTCAAAGGGAAGGAGATACGACGTCATCAACATTTCCCCTAACAAGTGCGTGGTGGCATCGACCGTGGATGCCGGCAATTGAGCATCCTTCCAGTTTGAATAAAACACTCCTGCCAACAATCCGGCCAAAATCGAGACCGCAATGCCCGCCGGCCAGGCTTGCATCGTCCCGGTCTTGATCTTCACATTGATGACCTTGTTCGTCAACATCACGCCAAAGAGCATGAGAACGAGAATACCTCCCACGTAAATGAGAATCTGGGTAACAGCCAGAAAGTCGGCCCGCAGAAGAACATAAATCCCCGCAACACCAAAGAAGGTGAAGAGCAAAGAGAATGCGGCATGAACGATGTTCTTCGAGAACACAACAACACATGCCGACCCGAGAGTGATCAGCGCAAAAACATAGAAAACTATATCGAACAGTTCCATATCGCTTATGCCTTTGCTGGCGTCGCCTTGACAGGCTGGGCTGCCTCCTGTTTGGCAAGCTTCCGCTTTGCTTCGTCTATTTCTGCCGGACTCATTGTTGCATACCGGTAAATAAGATTGTCCCGTTCAAACTCAGAGAATTCATAGACGACCGTCATTTTGATGCATTCTGTCGGGCACGGATAAACGCAAAGCCCACAGTAGCAACATTT
>QKGJ01000223.1 GCA_003251275.1 Ignavibacteria bacterium | reverse complement strand
GTCATTTCATTACATCCCAGGATATGGACATTCCCTCCCATATCCATCCTCGTCATCTCGACGGCTTGGGCTTTGGAAAATGCGATATCGCGAAAAGCAAGTGCAGCGCCCGTTGCTCCCATAACTTGCAGGAACTTCCGTCTGTCAATTCCCTTTGGAATCTTTTTGTCGACCGAATCATCACTCATAGGTCACCCCCAGAATCACAACCGGTGAACTGCTTGTCCACCTGCCCTGAAAGCAAAATGTTCCTGACGGGATCTATTCCTTGTCACCTCCTTTCGTCTTCAAGGCCCCGGTGTTTTGTCCAAAGGGTTACCAAAATTCATCTACCGATCCTTGTGCATTGCACCAGAAGGAAGAGGGAAAAATCCCTTTTAGAACAAGGAGAAAGCAACGTGCTCCTCCTTTACGAAGGGATAACGGTAATTTGATTTTCGCGGATATCTGTAAGTTAATTACATTAATGAACAGCGAGGGCAAAAAGTATACAGTATGCAACCATAGAAGCCAATCCATGTCAAGGTTTTGATGACGGGAACAGTAACCGACCATAGGGTCCCCTTGTGAAGATGGTCAGGGTTTACCGGGGCAGGTCAGAATTACAAGCTGAAGCGGAAAAAAAGCAAGGGACTGTTTAAGAGGACGGGGAACGGCGTCGACCGCTCCCCATCTCCCCAAAGGAAACGTCTGATCATTGGAAATTGATTTGTGAAGGCGCAAAGCGCAGTGCTAATCCCGGCAAGTATAGAACTTATTCGTTAATCCCGAACGACGCGAGAAGCAGGTCAGCAACAAACACTTGGAGTGTGTTTGTTTCCTTGGACAAATCTATTGAATCATCACTTAGCTTTCCAGAGTGGAGAATCTGACTGCGAAGTTCATAACAGTGCGCGAAAAACCGTGATGCAAGCAAAACGTCGTAATCCATATTCCCCAATAGTTGTGTAATGAGTGCTCTACTTGTTTGTCCAATAGAGTATTGTTTCATCCATTGCAAACTGTTAAACATCGCATTCTTTGTCGACTCATCAAGGTCTTCTTCCGCAACCATAGTTTCCATCTTCGAAACGAGATTCTCTACTTTAGGAGAAAGAATCGCTGGATCAAGAAGTGCTTCTACCGCCGTGACAAGCGTTAGCAGTCGACTCCTGTAAGAAATATCGAAGAAGGATGAGCAATAGAGTTCTGCTGCAAGGATTTGCTTTTCATCCACAGTGACGGGATTTTGAAAGCTCGTTGCGAGATGTTTGATGAAAACACTTGCATTCTTGCCACCTATAACTTGCACTTGCGTTGATGTAAATGCCAAATCATCTTGGTGCTCATAAACATCAATTCCATGAATATCATTGCGTACGGGCCTCACCAACTCCGACTCAAGCATATCCAATCCATATTTGAATATCCGACCAAGTGGGCGATGACCTCCAAGGTCGATTCCAATCCTGTTCCGTACTGCGCAAATAAGAAGTGCATTCCTTGCCCGTTCTGCTGCTTCACGTGCTTCATCTTCAGACAAGTATGGACCACCAAATACTGCCACCTGTGGATGATTCTTGATTGAGTCCCCATGCTTACCAGCAGAACGCAAACGCAAACGCTTTCCATCGGATTCTTCGATAACGAGAAGTTCCTCGCCATCACAATCAATACGTCCAGAATCATGGAGATGAAATCGAAGGCGAAAATCGAATTCAGCCATAAACACTCCAATTCAATCGATCCGGTTGATACCTCCTTTTGGCATTGGATTAAATATTCCTACAGTCCTCCTCCCACAACACCATGTTACATGCGGATTAAAAAAATAAAAGGTTATTGCTACGACGGTTGGAAAATTCGCCAAGAAGTATTCCGGGAGGCGGGATTCCTCATGGACGGGGGCCTCAAGGCCCCTCCCCATATTTCCGATAATGAATGTAGAACATGGAGATCGACCCGCACAGGGCAATTGCGGCGCAATTCGGAGGAAGGAAATGGTCCATAAGGGGAAAACACGGCGGAGACGGAAGAACGCCGCGATTGGCGCCCCGGAGGAGATCCGGCGGGTTACCGGGGGATTCTACCGGGCGGAGATCGAGGGGAAGACCTGCGGAGAGTGTGGGGAGATACGATCTTCGGTTGACTCCTCTGGCGTCTGCGGGTATTGCCGGTCACCGTTCCTCATCAAGTAGATCGAGCAGGTTTCTTCCTGGCGGCCTGGTGGGAATCTTTTGGCCATCAGCCGGTAAACCCACCTGCCCCTCTCCCGCTGGCCCGCGCCGCGCACATCGGAGGGAGGGATGGGATCCACGATGGATTATGAATCGCTGTGAACGACTTTGATTCCTCGTGGGTATAATTTGGGAACAAAAATCGAAAGGTCTTCTCCCGAAATAATAACACCCACCGGGCTTCAAAAACCCGGTGGGTGATTTTCTAATTCAGGACATCTTTCTTACACGCCGACCGGCACCATCCCTCTCATCGATCCCGTCCGCATGTAGCGGGTGTGCCATGAAAACGCCTCTTCGATCAGGTGGGGAGTGTGCTTTCCCGGTGAATGATTGAGGGCTCGGAAATAGTAATCCTTGAGCATCGGTCGGTAATCCGGGTGGACACATTTATCGATGATCTGGACTGCACGCTGCTTCGGGGAAGTCCCACGAAGGTCGGCCAGTCCCTGTTCCGTGACGACCACGTCTACGTCGTGTTCGCAGTGGTCGACGTGGGACACCATCGGGACGACACAGGAAATATCCCCACGAGCCGCGACGGATGGCGTGGTGAAGATCGATATGAACGAATTCCGGGCGAAGTCGCCTGACCCGCCGATTCCATTGATGATCCGCGTTCCGTTGATGTGGGTCGAATTGACATTGCCGTGGAGATCGAATTCCACGCACCCGTTCATCGCCAGGACGCCCAATCGCTTGATGATCCCGACGTGATTGCTGATCGACTGCGGGCGCAGAATGATCTTGTCCTTATACTGGTCTATATTTTTCTTGAACTTCTCGACAACCGGGGGCGACACGGAAAACGCCGTTGATGATGCAAAGGTGATCTTCCCTGCATCGATGAGGGCCAGCATCCCGTCCTGAATCACCTCGGTGTAAACGGTGAGATCTTCGAATTCCGAGTCCAGCAGCCCGTACAGCACGGCGTTGGCGACGTTCCCCACCCCCGACTGTAGCGGCAGGAGGTTCTTCGGGAGCCGCCCTTTCTTCACTTCGTGTCGGAAGAAATCGAGAATGTGTTTCGAGATTGCCTTGCTGTCCGCGTCCGGTTCCTTGAACGTCGTTGTCCGGTCCGGGTGATTCGTCTCCACGATCGCCTTGATCTTCTCAGGGGGGCACGTGAGGTAAGGGATACCGATACGGTCGGAGGGTTTCTGAATCATGAGCGGCTTGACGTTCGGTGGCAGGTCGGGCTCGTAGACGTCGTGCATCCCCTCCAGCTCCAGCGGCTGGTAATAGTTGACCTCCAGGATCACTTCCCGCGCGCTGTCGATGAAGATCTGGTTGTTCCCCACCGAGGTGGAGGGAATGAGCTTGCCGTCCTTCGTGATGCCGGTCACCTCGATGATCGCAGTGTCGAGGTCTCCGAAGAAACCGCATTTCACGTACTGTGCAACGGCCCCCAGGTGGAAGTCGAAGTATTCCATCTTGCCGAAGTTGATCTTCTCCCGCGCGATGGGGTCGGAGTTGTACGGCATCCGCAGTTCGATCCCGTCGACCATCGCCAAGG
>QKGJ01000340.1 GCA_003251275.1 Ignavibacteria bacterium | reverse complement strand
CCGGGAACCTCCTGCGATTCACCAGGAACTGGTGGTCTCCGTTGTTGATGAAGCAAAGAGGTATCTTGCGAACTTCAAGCCGCTTTCGTCAGATGGCGCTCGTTGGGATTTTGAAATCAGGTCGAGCATGGTGGGGCGGCCCGTCACGTGCAAGTTGACCACATCAGGCCTCATGCCGGACGGCTTCCGGTTGTTTGTCATCGACAGGGACAACGAGGAATCAGTCGCCGATCCGACGCGTGATTTCAGCGTAACCGTGGGCGCCGCAAATGCTGTCCGCCGGTTTACCCTCATCATTGGGACCGAGGAGTATGCCCGACAGAACGCAGAGGGAGTACCGCTGGCTCCGATTTCATATTCGCTTGAACAAAACTATCCGAACCCGTTCAATCCTTCAACAAACATTCGCTTCCAACTGGCAAAGAAGACCTACGTGACGCTCGAAGTGTTCGATCTTCTCGGGAGGAGAATCGCTACCCTTGTCGATGGTGAACGAAGTCCGGGAACGCATTCGGTGGAATGGAATGGTCTTGACGACAACAATGCGCCGGTGTCGACAGGAGTGTATCTCTACAGGCTGCGCACCGGAGATTTTGTCGCTACGCGCAAGCTAATGCTGCTGCGATGAAGGCTCTTGTTTGGTCTTAAGGTACTCCAGGTAGGAACGACTTCCCATCAGTAAACCTTCGTTCACGTGAATAAGCTGGTGCACCTCTGATTCATTCACGTTCGTGAACAACAGTCCCCGATAATGCAGCGAATGCATGAATTCATGCAAAAACGTGTCGTCGGCCTCTTCCTCGCCCAGCATGAAGATCAGCGTCGGCTTGATGAACACTCCCACCCATGATGGGGAGTAGAACCGATCCGGATTATTCTGGTTCAGTTTATCCTTCAGCTCGCTGTCCACAAAAATGAGGTTGACGCTGATCGAGTCATCGGTAATTCCGAATTCCTCCATCACCACCCGGCAAAGGTTTTCATAGTGCTCTTCCGATCTATGTTCCCGGCCATCGTAGGCGTGGATGTGGACACCCGCTCCGGTTGAGAAACTCCCCGGGACAACTGGTTGGGCGGTGGTGGTTGCATGCACCAACAGAAGACCCCCCAACAACGCGCTGATATTCTGACCTGCGATCCCCATTCTGTAGATACTCACCGGCAATTTGCATACCATGTGTGGAGGGACGTCTCCTTCCGGTGAACGAACCCCTGACATCGTTCAGCAGCGGCCTCTTTTTGCTGTTTGTAGAATTGCTACTGCCAGACATAGAGTCGGTTACCCGCTTTCGCATTGCATCCCAGACAATGAATTCATGATGGAAATCCTCCAACGGGACTCCCTTCTCGAGTTTCCCTCAGTGATGGTTGTTGACGCATCGGCCGGATCAGGGAAAACCCTAAACCTGACCCGAAAGCTGCTCCAGTTGCTTCTTTCCAACCGCATCCCACACAACCAACTTCGGAATGTTCTCGCGGTGACCTTCACGAATAATGCGACACGTGAGATGCGACAGAGGGTCCTCGGCGAACTCAAGAAGATTGTCCTGGAGGAACCTGAATCTCTCAGGACAATGCGCAATCTGCTCGATGGTGATACCGCAGAGCTTCCTTCCCGGGCAAACGCACTTCTGGAATCTATTCTTCAGAACTTTGGAGATCTTCAAATACGAACGATTGACAGCTTCCTCGTGGGGATTCTCCGATCTTCCGCGATGAGCTACGGATTTAGTCCGGAGGTGGAAATTCTTCTCGGTGACTATCGTCTCGTGGAAAAGGCATTTGATCGGTACTTCCGAATTCAGACACGGAGTGAAGCGGGAAAGAGGTCGATTCAAGAGCTGGTGAAACTAGTGTCTGAAAACCGGCGCTCTGACCAGTCGTTCATCTGGGATCCCTACAGCCACCTGACACGGGAGATGAAGAGACTTGTGCGCGATCTGGCATCCGAAATGAGCGAACCAGTAATACAAGATGCATCTGGACGTCAACACGAAATAAAAGACGAAATACATCTGCTGTTCAAGAAGATCAACGACATCGTCATCGAAGGGTCCTGGCAGACAACGAAAAACTTCGACCGCGTCTCTGCTTTTGGTATGAAGAGAGATATTTTGGAGCTAGTGCAGCGTGCAGCCTTATCGTCGGTTCTCCTTAAAAAACAGCAAGGTCATGGCGATTTAGCTACCGCAAACAAGGCCATTGCAAGCCTGTGCACGCAGATCAACGCTCTCGTGTCGGAATTTGCGCTCCTTCACGCTCAACAATTTTATCTGCCGTACCTCCGGGCGACGGAGCTAATTTCCCGCACTTTGGATGGAGTGAAAAGGGAGGAAGGCACAATCTTTATCGAGGACGTGAACAAACTTCTTCTCAGTCGAATCGTTCGTGAGCAGGTGCCGGAGATTTATTTTCGGCTCGGTGAGACGATATACCACTTTTTGATTGACGAGTTTCAAGACACGTCGCCTATACAGTGGCGGAACCTCGAACCCCTAATCGAGAATTCCCTGGCCGAAGGAGGGACTCTTTTTGCCGTCGGGGATACAAAGCAATCCATATTCGGGTTCCGGGGGGCGGATTGGCGGGTGATGAAAACATTGGAGACAACGAGGTACTTCCCATCCGCTCGATCTTATGAGACCCCGTCGTTGACGACAAACTATCGCAGTGGCGGAGTGATTCTTGGGTTTGTACGGGACCTCTTCCAAAAGAGAATTGCGCAGCACGTTGATCATGAGATCCTCTCTGCCTCTGGATTATCCAATTTCGTCCAGGACCCGCAGTCTGTGAAAGAGGAGGATGGCTACGTGACGGTGCAACTCGTCCCCCGGGAAGAGCCCGGGGAAGATCCGGAGCGTGTCGTTTTGGGAACACTCCTCGATCAAATTCGTGCCCGGGGATACGCGTACAGGGACATTGCGATCATCACACCGGAAAACGAGAACGTTGTTCGTGTCAGCGGATGGTTGAACGAAAGGGAAATCCCGTTTCTGTCCCATAGTTCCCTTGACGTCCGAAAGAGAAAGGTGGTTGGCGAGATTCTCGCGCTCCTCCACTTTCTCGATTCTCCCATTGACGATCATTCTTTCTCCACGTTCCTCTTCGGTGAAATATTTCGTCGGTTCTGTACTGAAGAAGCATCGCCTGCTGAATTGCGAAGATTCGTGTTTCACTCTTTGAAGCAAAGCGACGCACCTCTTTACAAGAGGTTCCAGGAGTCCTATCCTTCTCTTTGGGAAAAAGCATTTCGCCGTCTCTTGACCGTTGTTGGTTATCTTCCAACGTACGACCTTGTTTGCGAAGTAATCAAGATATTAGGAGTATTCCAATCGATTCCTGAGGAGGAAGCATCGTTTGCAAAGTTTGCAGAGGTTGTACGGTTGTTCGAGGGGGAGGGAAGCAATACTCTGAAGGAGTTTCTTTCTTTTGCGGAGGAGGATGCGGACTCCGGTAGGTGGAATATCGACATTCCGGCAGAAATCGATGCAGTGACACTGATGACCGTGCATAAAGCGAAGGGTCTCGGCTTCCCTGTTACGATTGTTCTGTTGTACGATGGAAATATCCAGGTCCGGAATATGATAATGCATGAACACGACGGTCATCCGATGCTCCTGCGCGTCAACGCCGAGCTACGCAAAAAACATGCAGATATCGAAGCGGTCTACGCGAAGGAGCGCCAGAAAGCGGAGGTTGATGCGCTGAATAAAGTGTATGTCGCACTGACTCGTGCCGAAGCGGAGTTGCATATCGTGGGTGTGCATGATGGGGAGCCCAATGTACCGACAAAATACTTTCCCGAGTCCGGGACCTTTCTGGGGGTTCCCGGGCACATCGCCCCTGTTCCAATTAAACACCAATCGGTTCCACTACATCACCGCAATGAGCGCGCACCGACCGAAGTTGCGGCATCGGAGGGCTTGCATCGCGAAGAACGACGCAGGGGAGAGGTCGTGCACGCTCTTCTTGCCTGCATTGAAACCGTGGGAACGGACGTTCAGGAGAATCTGCGGAAGGCGATGGAGACATTGGCAGGCATATGGCCGGCGAACATACTGGAGGATGCCCGAAACGTTGTTGCCTCATTCCTCACAGAGCCGTCGACACGATTCCTCTTTGCTGCTTCAGATGGACGAGTAGTGCTGAACGAGAAGGAGTTTGTAAGCGCAGAAGGACATCTCTTCCGGATGGACAGGGTGGTTGTTGATCCGGAGAAGGTTCTTGTCGTAGACTTAAAGACGGGGAATGCAGAGCAAGAAGAGTCGTACCGGACGCAATTACAAACGTACGCGCGTCTTGCCCGAGAGTGCTTTCCCGGGAGACAAGTAGAAGCTTACCTGGCATATATTGACAAAAGTGAAATCCGGAGGGTTATATGAGCAGGGTTTGCCGCGTTGCTCCGGGACGAAATCTCATTGAAGCGGTCGTGGATCTGTTGCCGGCTGGAGAGACTGACTATTCCGAATACCTTGTGGTCTTTGCGGGAAAAAGGCCGGCCCACTTTCTTCGACGGTCTCTTGCAATGAGAAAGGGCTCAGCGCTTTTGCCTCCGGAGATACTATCCCTCGATGGTTTTGTTGAGTATCTCTGTAAAATGGGGGGCCATGAAAACAATCTAATCGGTGATATGGAAGCTGCGGGACTTCTCTTCAGCCAAAGGCAGACGAACGGACTGACGGGAGCCTATTATGCATCATTGGATAGATTCCTTCCGCTAGGCATACGGATATTCGGAGAACTCGAAGAACTGAAGCTCTCGGGGGTTTCCCCCAATCAAATAAGATTACACGTTCCACCGGGATCTCCTCTCGCGGCATTATACGATACTTTCTACGGAATTGTGGAAAGAGAAGGAAAGACAACGAGAGCGTTGCGGTATCATTTTGCCTCAACGGTAATACCTCGGCTTGAGGATCTTCAGCGGCGCAAGATTATTCTGGTTGAACTGACCGGATTGACTCGTACGGAGGAAAGGATCATTGAGCAAACACAAGCGCTCAAGAATAGCGTTCTGGTTTTCCACGAGGGTGAGGTTACCGTGCGCAAGATGCGGGGTTTGAATCAGGAAGTTGCTCTTGTCGGTGAAAAACCATTGCCACCAACAGTACACCTTTACAAAAGCCCGGACGCCCACGGACAGGTGTTTGGCCTGAGCACAATCTTGAGCACTCTGCAGACGAAGGGGGAAACGATCGATGACAGGACGGTTGTCGTTCTCCCATCTTCGGATATCCTCTTTCCTGTCTACCAGTTTGCACTGAATGCCCTGCCAAGCCATTCGTATAATGTCTCTCTCGGGTATCCCATCACCCGCACGCCGGTCTATGGCTTCCTTACCAGTCTGATGGGAGCCCTGCGAAGCCGCTTTGAGGAGCGTTTCTTCGTGCCGGAATATATCAGATTCATTCTCCATCCCTATACAAAGAACATCAGATTCAAAGGGAGTGCGGAATATGGTCGCGTGCTCTTTCATAGTCTTGAGCAATCGTTCCTCGGGACAAAAGCCAAGCGTTTTTTTACTCTCGAAACCCTGGAAAAGGATGCGGCCCTCCACACGAAGATCGCGCGCCATCTATCTCGTCTCGGCGCGCCGGTATCGCCGGAGGAGGTACGGAACCACCTTGCGAAAGTTCACTCAGAACTGCTGACAAAACTAACCTCGTTTTCTGACATCGGGGACTGCGCGCGAAAGCACGTTGAAGTGTTGGAATTTGTTGCCGAGCAGAGCACTGCGCGAAACCATTGGCTGTTTGATCCCTTCTTTGCCACAATTCTAGCTCGTCTTGAAGATCTTGGCGCGTCCTCTCTCAGCCGCGAGAAGCTTCTGCAAACAGACGATTATCTTTCTCTGATCAGACAGTGCCTTAACCACACCTCAGTGGCGTTTTCGGGAACTCCCCTGCAAGGGTTGCAGGTGCTTGGAGTGCTCGAAACCAGAAATCTGCAATTCGATAGGGTGATTGTTCTTGATGCGAACGATGACGTTCTCCCGGGCGAAGCGACGCGTGATCTATTTCTAACACATAAGATCCGCGAGGCACTGGCACTTCCGACCGAGAAGGATCGCGACTCGATTGCGAAACATCATTGGGAATCGTTAATTGCAGCAGCAAAAGAAGTGCACTGTTTCTATATCGAGAAAGGAAACAAACCGAGAAGTAGGTTTGTAGAGCAATTGATCTGGGAGAAGCAGAAGAAGCGTAGGGACTTGAGTGAGGATGTAAACCAAATGGAGTATGCGATTCGATTGACCAATCCGCGACCATCGCCAATTCCAAAGGATAGTGATATCGTCGATCGCCTGAAAGGATTCACCTTTAGCGCAACATCGCTGGATACATATTTGAATTGTGGACTTCGATTCTACTATACGTACATCCTGGAGATGCAAAAAAGGGAGGATGCCGAAGGGGCGATCGACCGCGCAGACATCGGCAAATTTGTTCATCGCATTCTCAAAGAAGTCTTCGCCCCGTGTATTGGTCGGCCGCTACACAGAGATGACTTCGATCAGCAACAGATTGAGGCCCTGATCGATCGTCGGTTTGAAGAGGAATTTGGAAGCGAGGATATAAGCGGCAGGTTTCTTCTTCGCAACCAGGTGAGAAACCATGTCATCGATTTTATCCAGCGATACCAGCTTCCTCTTGTTGCACATGAGCGGGTCAGGGTACTGAGTGTCGAAGAGAGGATTACGAGCGTGCACCATTCAGTTGCTTTCAAAGCCTTCCTCGACAGAGTTGAGGAGCGAAAAGGGATTGTGTACATTCTCGATTACAAAACGGGCGGCGTGAACTCGAATGTGCGGGTTCGATGGAAGAAATTGAACCTTGATGTCCGCTCATCCTGGCCGGAGGCAATTGGCTCTCTTCAGTTGCCTCTTTATTCGATCCTGTACAGTCGGGAAAAGAAGATTCAAGTGGAGAATATTCAACCAGCGTATCTTTCTCTCGGCAGCAACCACCTCAGTCCGTCCATTGAGCTTCCGTTGTTCGACGCCAAGACCGATCCCCGGGAATCACTTGCCGTGCTTGATGAAATTGTTGGAAGGTTGATCGGCGAGATACAGGAGGTAGAGACTCCCTTTCCAGCTCCTGCAAATCTTGAAAAAAGCTGTCCCCGTTGTCCTTTCACGACATTGTGCGGTACACGCTGGGTAGAGGAGCCGCGATGGAATTAACTGAACCAAGAACACGCAACTCTGGAAAACAATGAGCCCATTGATCATCGGTATTGCCGGCGGGACCGGCTCCGGCAAGACCACCGTGACGACCAGGATCGTAGAAACACTTGATAGCGCCCGCGTTCTGGTCATCCAACATGATTCATACTACCGTGACATCTCAAGCTATGGCGATCTGGGGCCGGCTGCTGTAAACTTCGATCACCCCGATTCACTGGAGACCTCTCTGCTTATCGAGCATCTTCGGGCGCTCAGGTCGGGGAAGTCCGTCCAACAGCCTCTTTACAATTTCACCACCCATCGTCGACTCCCGACGACAAAGCTGATCGAGCCGCGCGATGTTATTATCGTGGAGGGAATATTGATCTTTGTCGAGAAGGAACTCCGCGACCTGATGACCATCAAGATCTTTATAGACGCGGATGCCGATGAACGACTTCTTCGCCGACTGAAACGTGATATGCTCGAGCGTGGCCGCTCCATCGATTCGGTAATGGATCAGTATATCACGACGGTGAAACCGATGCACCTGGAATTCGTGGAGCCAAGCAAACATTGGGCCGACGTTATCATTCCGCGGGGCGCCGAAAACACGGTCGCCATTGACATGGTTGCAACAAAAATACGAGAGATGGTACAAAAGTAGAGATGCCGGGGAATCGGTTTTAGAGTTGTCCCACCAAATCAAGAAGTTTGTTTATGTCGAGAGGTTTTTGGAGGAATGCGTCGACGCCGGATGCGAGGATGTCCTCCGGCGAATAGAACTTGGCGTAACCGGTAATCATGATGACGGGGAATTGTGGCGTTTCTTTCTTGACGTGCTGTGTAAATTCGATCCCGTTCATCTTCGGCATGTCAAGATCAACGATGGCGAGGTGTGGTTTGTATTCTTTGCGGGTGGCAACGGCTTCTTCGCCATTCTCAGCCTCGCGGACATTAAAACCATGCGATTCAAGAACATCGCGCAAGAAGATCACGGTTGACATCGTCATCGTCAGCGACGAGAATGCGGGAACCCGATTTCATTGAAACCTCTCAGGTGATGGCGTTCCTCCTGAAGGAGTTATCTCGCTGAACGAGCGATGCATTGCCTAGTCGCATCGACAGCCTCCTCCATTTCTTCGACGGTCATGTAGAAATGCGGTGAGTACCTGATTTTCCCCCCCCGCAAGCCTGTACTAATGTTTTGTGCTGAGAGCATGGAGAAAACATTCTTGGCATCGACGTTGTCAACATTGATCGTAACGATCCCAGCACGTTGCTCGTCCTGCAGTGGACTGTAGAGAGTTACTCCGTCAACATTCTGAAATCCGTCGATGAGCACGCGCGTCAAGCCGAGAATTTGTTGCTCTACCTGTTCCATCCCGAAATCCAGAAGAGTGGTCAACGCAGTATGCATTCCCCAGATTCCCGGAACATTGAGAGTGCCTCCTTCATAGCGGCGGGCAGTTAATGCAGGAGGCTGATTCAATTCATCGAAATGCCACGGATCTTCAACGGAAAGCCAACCGAAATATTGCTGCTTGATTTGTTCCTGAAGGGCATGGGTGAGGTAGAGGTATCCTGTTCCTTGCGGCGACATCTGCCATTTGTGTCCCCCCGTGGCAAGCGCGTCGATCTTCATCTGTTGCACATCGATCCGCACTGCACCCACCGCCTGAATGGCGTCGACGACGAAAAGAATCCCTTTTGACCTGAGTACGCTGCCAATGGACTCCAGGTCCGCCCGAAATCCCGAGACATATTGGACTGCGCTCAGAGCGACAAGACGTGTTTTTGGAGTGAGAGCTGCCTCGATGCGCTCAGCCGTGATCGTGCCGTTCACTCCTTCGATCATATCAATTTCCACGCCATGCCTCTTCAAATGGAGGTACGGATAGACGTTTGCCGGAAATTCAAGATTGTTGAGAAGAATACGGTCTCCGGACTTCCATTGGAGCCCGGAGGCGACGATGTTCAACGCCTCCGATGTGTTGGGCACAAATGCGATCCGATCCGTTCCCTCTGCGTTCAGCAGGCGGCGGATCAGCATCCGGCATTCTGCGACCTTTGGCAGATCATTCGCGTAGTTGTCCAGAACTCCCGAAGAGCGTTCGATAAGGTATGCCGTCATGATGTTCATGATCCTCGAGGACATCGGGCTGGTTGCGGCGTGATTGAGATAGTTTTTTTTCAGTGCCGTGTGTGGGAACATCGTTCGCAACAGCGTGAGGGTTTCGGGTTGTACCATCGTGTATGATGACGTCGATTCAGGCATGCGGCGAGAAGATTGTTGACCGAGGTGTGGTAATTTCGGAATCATCATACGAATAAATCAAGGAAAAACCCATTCATCAATGGGCCTGGTATCATGAAGAACAGGGTTGTCAAAAAGAGGATCATGATACGCGGCGAGCGTGGCTTTGTCATCGTGCTAGTCGCCAAAACTGATTCCGAGATCGCGCGCCGTCTTCACCACGTCAGAGTCAAGAGGAACAGACTTCATGCGTTTCGTGGCTAGATGAAGCGGCACATATTTTACCTTGGGGGGATCAAGGGCTACCATCACACCAAACCGGCCCTCTTCGATGGCCCGAACTGCCGCTGAACCGAACCTGAGGGCAATGAGCCTGTCGAATGTTGTGGGACTTCCTCCCCGCAACAGATGACCAAGCACAACCACGCGTGTCTCTTTTCCGGTTAGCGCCTGCAGTTCCCTTCCCACCTTTTCGCCAACTCCACCCAGGAGATCTGCCCGTCCGGGCTCTCGTGACACTACTGAAATGGATCCGCCTTTTGGGCGAGCGCCCTCGGCAACGACGACCAACGAAAAGAGACTTCCGGCCCTATCACGTGCTTCAATTTGCTCCTTGACCTTCGAAAGATCGAACGGAATTTCCGGGATCAGGATCGCGTTTGCTCCTCCTGAAACACCGCTATTGAGCGCAATCCAGCCGGCATAGCGACCCATCACCTCTACCACGATTACTCTTCGATGCGACTCTGCTGTAGAGTGCAGCCGGTCGAGACATGCGGTCGCAAATGAGACAGCGGTATCGAAGCCGAAAGTGATGACGGTCTTGTCGAGGTCGTTGTCAATGGTCTTCGGTACCCCGACAACCCGAACGCCTTTGCTCGCCAGCACCTTCCCGATGGAGAGGGATCCATCTCCACCAATTGTCACAAGCGCATCGATCTTCAGCTTATTCAGCAATTCAACGAGTTCGTCACTCCGATCCTTTTCATGAACCGATCCATCTTCCCCAACGTAGGGAAAACGAAGTGGGTTTCCTTTGTTGGTGGTTCCGAGGATTGTGCCTCCCAGGTGTGTGATACCACGGACGCTCTGTTTGCTCAGTGGAAAAACACCGCCATCGGGAAATGATGCCGGGTCGAGAAGTCCGTTGAAGCCGTCTCGAATACCGAACACTTCCCATCCTCGATTTAGTCCGGAGATTGTTACTGCACGGATCACGGCATTTAGTCCTGGTGCATCGCCACCGCCGGTGGAGATTGCGATGCGGCTGATCTTCACTTTTCTCTTCATGATCGCTTCGTGGTTAGTGACAACTAGCGGGATTGCAGTGTTTTGATATCAACTGAAGCGCCATGCTTCTCCACGATTTCGCGGATTCGCTCTTCGACGGTCCGTTGGGATTCTTCAATCATTCCCGACTTCTCCGCTTGTTGACGGGCTTCCCTCTGCATTTGACGAACTGCATTCTCTCTATCAGCGACAGAGACCTTATTCCACCAGCCGCTTTCGTCCCGCAGGACGTGGTAGTCTTTCAACTCCACGGAGAGGAGTCGGGCGGGCGGCATCAACGCGGTCACGCGTAAAGGATTGTTTTCAATGGAGATGGAAAATGGTTCTCGCAGGTCGAATCCCGCTTTCGCGGTATAGACGCCGCGAAGAACGATTGTTTTCGTACTGCCAAGCCATGTTTGGCTCCAGCTGGATTCCAGGAAAAGGTCGCGAGAAACCGTTGCTAGTTCTGCGATGGGAACATTCTGCTCGAAGACAATGACCTGATCGACAGTGACCCGTGGCGTGAAGTTGAAATACTGCTGGAAGCCCTCCGCAGTCATCCGCGCTAGCTCCAGTGGCGGTCGGACAATGAGATAATAGAAGGCTGCGGAACCGGCAGCAATAAGAAGAGCAATGATTAGACCGACAAAAAGGATTTTCTTCAGACCTGAGCGCATGTTCCTTCCTGAATTGGATGAGGGTCAGTCGCGCATCAACGGCTTGTACTTGAGACGGTGGGGCTGATTGGCGTCCACTCCAAGCCGCTTCTTCTTGTCCTCTTCGTATTCGGTAAAGTTGCCGTCAAACCAGACGACCTTACTTTCACCTTCAAAGGAGAGAATATGAGTGGCGATCCGGTCCAGAAACCACCGGTCGTGCGAAATGACGACTGCGCATCCGGCGAAGCCGAGTAGTGCTTCTTCCAGCGCGCGAAGTGTGTTGACATCCAGATCGTTTGTCGGCTCGTCCAATAGTAGAACATTTGCGCCAGACTTTAACATCTTTGCAAGATGAACCCGATTTCGTTCGCCGCCAGAGAGAATACCGGTTTTCTTCTGCTGATCACTTCCGCTGAAATTGAATCGCGCCACGTATGAGCGGGAGTTAATCTCCCGAGTACCGAGGGTAATAAGATCGTGTCCTTCAGAAATTTCCTCCCAAATGGTTTTGTCCGGATCGAGGGGTCGGTTCTGGTTGACATATCCCAGCTTTGCCGTTTCTCCAAGACGAATTTCTCCAGCATCCGGTGATTCGCCATTTGTGATTAGCCGGAACAAGGTTGTCTTTCCAGCACCGTTCGCGCCGATGACGCCGATAATCCCACCGGGAGGAAGTTTGAAGCTAAGATTCTCAAAGAGAAGCTTGTCCCCGTAGGCCTTGGTGAGGTTCTTCGCTTCTATGACGACATCGCCCAGGCGAGGTCCGGGAGGAATGTAGATTTCAACTTCTTCCTGTCGCTTTTCCTGTTCCTCCATGACCATTTTGTCATATGCGGCGATTCTGGCCTTGCTTTTTGCATGCCTCCCTTTCGGATTCATACGCACCCACTCAAGTTCCCGCTGCAGCGCCTTTTGTCTTTTCGATTCTTGCTTCTCCTCGATTGCAAGACGCGTCATCTTTTGTTCCAGCCAGGATGTGTAATTCCCTTCGAAGGGGATTCCGTGACCGCGATCCAGTTCAAGAATCCATCCAGCAACATTGTCGAGAAAGTAGCGATCATGGGTTACGGCAATGACGGTTCCCCGGTACTGTGCAAGATGTTGCTCCATCCATGCCACGGATTCCGCGTCAAGATGATTTGTAGGTTCATCGAGGAGGAGAACATCCGGTTCTTGCAGAAGAAGTCGACAGAGCGCGACTCGTCGTCGCTCACCTCCCGAAAGCACGCTCACCTCAGTTTCACCGTCAGGACAGCGTAATGCGTCCATTGCCATCTCAAGTTTGCTGTCAATATCCCAGGCATTCGCATGATCAATCTTCTCCTGAATTCTCCCCTGACGTTCCATCAGCGCATCAAAATCTGCATCCGGGTCTGCAAACTTGGCGGTTACGGTCTCATAGTCACGAAGAAGCTGGATGGTCTCTTGAGCGCCCTCCTCCACGATCTGTCTCACCGTTTTTCCTGGATCAAGTTCCGGTTCCTGGGGAAGGTATCCGAATGTTATATCTTTGTTTGATGTAACTTCTCCGACGAAATCTTTTTCTATCCCCGCAATAATGCGGAGGAGGGTACTCTTTCCTGCGCCATTCAGGCCAAGAACGCCGATTTTGGCTCCATAGAAAAAGGAGAGATAAATATCGCGCAGAACCTGCTTATTCGGCTTGTGGGTTTTTCCCACTCCCACCATTGAGAAGATGATTTTGTTATCAGCCATGAACTGTAGTGATAGGTCTAATTTGATGCGGCGGTAAGAACAAAGCGAGGGATGCGAATCGAAAACTCCATTCCTCCGGTATCGCGCATGAGGTAGGTCCCTTCCATGCTTCCCTCAAAAGTTTCGATGACGCAAAAACTGTTATACTCGTGAGAAGTGCCTGATTTGATGAGTGGCTGTTGTCCAACGACTCCTTCGCCTTCCACTTCTTTCACCGAGCCGTTTCCATCTTCAATGTACCAATGGCGGCGGAGCAGTTGCACATCTTCATCCCGATAGTTCGTAATGCGGATGATATACGCGAACGTAAACTTATGGTTGAGCATATCCGACTGACCATCGAGGTAAATCGGCTGTGCGGTAACGGTAATTCCTTCGGTCGTGGCGGTATAGGCGGTCATTGAGAATCTTCTGTATGGACGAAAGGCATGAAGAGCGTGAATAATTTGCTTCAATATAAATCAAATCGGATAAAATTGAAAGCATCAGCGGAGATTTGCGTTCAGGCTTTCCGATGAGCGTGAGCGATTCTTATCATCGCCGCAAGGCTCTTCTCCACGTCGTCTTCGGTTGTTGCCCATGACGAGACACTGATCCTCATTGCCGTGTGTCCCTGCCACACCGTCCCTCCGCACCAGCAGGTGCCATCGGTTTGAATCTCCTGAATAATCCGTGTGGTGATGTCCGCGGAGCCAAACGAAACGAGAACCTGATTCAGGACAACATCATTGAGTATGGTGTACCCCGCGTGCGTCAGCCCCTCTGCGAATCGTCGTGCATGTCTGCAGGTTCGCTCAATCATTTCAGCAAGT
>QKGJ01000280.1 GCA_003251275.1 Ignavibacteria bacterium | reverse complement strand
GCATGGATCATGGACACGTACAGTATGCATCATCGAAGAACTGAGAATGCGGTCGTGACGGGAAAGCCTCTGATTCTCGGTGGATCGCTAGGCAGGAAAGAAGCGACGGGTCGTGGAGTCATGGTATCGACGCTTTCAGCCCTGGAGAAGGTGGGGATGACCGCTAGCCAATCCACGGTGGCGGTACAGGGCTTCGGAAACGTCGGCTCTATATCCGCAAGGTTGCTGGAGGAGGAGGGATGCAAAATCGTTGCCATCAGTGATATTTCGGGCGCCTATTATAACAAATCTGGGCTGAACATCAACGATGCAATCGAGTTCATAGAGAAGAACAGGTCTCTCGAAGGCTGGAATGGTGGAGACAAGATGTCTCAGGTTGATCTTCTTCAGTGTGACTGCGATGTCCTCGTCCCGGCTGCGAAGGAAGACCAGATCACGGCCAAGATAGCAAAGAATGTAAAAGCGAAGGTGATTGTTGAAGGAGCAAATGGACCAACGACCGCGAAAGCAGACCCGATTCTCCAAGAGAAAGGTGTCCTGGTTGTGCCTGACATTCTCGCCAATGCGGGAGGCGTCACTGTCTCATATTTTGAGTGGGTTCAGGATCGTGTCGGTTATTTCTGGAGCCTCCAGCGGGTGAATCGACGTCTGGAACGGATGATGCGTACTTCCTTCGATGCCGTGTTTGGCATGTCGGAAAAACACAACGTTACCATGCGGATTGGCGCGTACGTCCTGGCGATTGACAAAGTTGCAAAAACACTTGTGACACGTGGAATTTACGCATAGGAGGAGAGGACTGCTTCGTCGGCTGACATCGTATGCTCTATTTTTCCTTGGCTTTGTTCAGCCAAGCGGTGCGCAGGAGGAGGGGCGAGGCACGCTTTCGAATCTATCTCTGCTCGATGCACTTGTCAACGAATCGGCGGTAACGATTATCCCGGAATTCCAACGGTTGAAGTTCAGTCAGTTTGGGATTCAACTGGCTCCAACAGACCTCGCACCTTTCTTTCGCAATTCGCTCATCCACACGTTTACAACCAATGGATTTCGCGTTGTCAGTGTTGATTCGGCCCCTGTCTTGCAGATTACTATTCGGAACGGTGGTGTTCACTTTCCATCTTCTTGGAAATCGGGGATTCTGGGGAGCCGCCTGGCACAACGCGTTGCTTCCGTAGAGGTGTCCTTCTTTTTGGATCCACTGCAGGAGGGCACGCTGGTTTTTGCGCGGAACGTCTCAAAGGAGTTCTCGGATACGGTTGCGGTTGATGCTGTCGACGACTTGCGCCATCCGTCACTGGCTCTTGAACAAGGGGACCTGCCATCGGAAGGAATCTTTTCAGGGGTGCTTGAGCCATTGGTCCTGCTGGGGGCGCTTGCAGTAGGAGTTTTTCTTTTGTTCACGGTTCGAAGTTGAATCGTCTGGAGCGTTTCATGGCATGGCTTGGTTTGGCAGCCGGTGTGTCGTTCGTAATATTGTTCTTTTATCGGCCCGACGCTAACGAACGATCCCCTTTGCCACACGGAGCTGCCAACACTCCAATTGTGCGTTTCCTCGCGTTGGGGGACATCAACCTGGGAAGGGAAGCGGGACAGAGGCTTTTTCGTGGAGACACGCTATTTCCATTTGAGAACGTTGTGAGTACGCTGAGAGAGTACGATCTCGTGTTCGGCAATCTGGAATCGCAGTTATCCAATCAGGATGGCGAGACTCAGCACCCCGATAATAATTACATCTTTACAGGTCCTCCGGCTGGTGCAGCATCGCTTCACCGTGCCGGAATCAATATAGTCTCAACGGCAAACAATCATGCTCTTGACTATGGGCGGGCCGGATTAGCGGAGACGATTCGGCATCTCCGGGAAAGCGGTGTTAAGTCGGTGGGAACGAGCGAAAGTCCCGATTCACTCTTTTGTCCGCTCTTAGTAGTAGAGAACAATATTGTCTTTGCGTTCTTTGCTTGTACGGAAATTATGAACACTGCTGACAGGTCGTGGAGGAATGTCGTATGCCATGCAGATACGACAGTGTTGCTGCCGGAAATACGTTTTTGGAAAGACTCCGCTGATGTCGTGATTGTCAGCTATCACGGCGGAACGGAGTACGGGGAGGCTGCATCGCCCGGAACTCTATGGTTTGCCGGCTGCGTTCTTGCTGCAGGAGCGGATGTCTTTCTCGGTCACCATCCTCATGTTTCCTATGGAATCATTGAGGATCACGGGAGATTAATCGTTCCTTCACTCGGAAATTTCGTTTTCTTACAGCCACAGCGTTACTGGACACAGAGGAGCTTTGCCATCGAGATCGTGTTTGAAAAAGTTGGGGGAAGGACGTCCCTCAGAAACTATCGTCCACTGCCCGTGCGATGTGGACTGCAGCCCGAGTTTCTTTCTCAAGGAGAAGAATCCACGATTATTGCGCAGAGAATACAATCGTTTTCGCGAGTTATGTAATGTTGGAGAATACCGTGACAAAATATTTTTGCCTGATGAATTTCGTCATGATTTTCTTCTGGGGATGCGGTTCATCAGAGGCGGTCAAAGAAGTTTCAGTGGAGGAACGCTTTAAGGCTGCGATGGAGCAATTCAACGATCGAGACTATCTCGATGCCATCAATGAATTCAAGGCCATCAGTCTCCAGTATCCTGGAAGCGCTTATGCAGATGATGCCCAATATTATCTTGGCGAATGCCATTTCAAGCGCGGCGAGTATTTACTTGCGGCTTATGAATATGGGGATATGAAGCGGTCGTATCCAGCCAGTTCGCTGGTTCCTGATGCACAGTTTAAGCTCGGCCTCTCATATTATGAACTATCCCCGCCGGCCCGACTCGATCAGCGGTATACAATAAAAGCAAAAGATGAACTGCAGGCGTTCGTGGAGTATTACCCATCGCATGAAATGGCCTCAGATGCCGAAGCCAAGATCCAAGAGCTGACGGACAAGCTTGCGGAAAAGGCATACAACAGCGCGAAGCTCTATCAGCGGATGGAGCGGTATCGTGCCGCTCTTCATTACCTGGACGAGATTATCGAACGGTATCACGACACGAATTTTGCGCCTCTTTCCTATCTCACCAAAGCGGAGATTGAAATCTCTCGGAAACGTTACCGCTCTGCAAAGGAAACAGTTTCAAGGTTCATTTCTCTCTTTCCAAACAGCGTTTTGCGAGCCCAGGCTGATCGGCTCCTGGAAGAAGCAGAAAGTGGATTGCGAAATGGTGAAGATAAGTCGGGGAGAGTCACCAGCGGCTCTTCCTCAGGGGTCAGCAATTCCCCGCAAGGTTTTTCGTCTTCCATGGGTCGATGACAATGGAACCAAAGCTTGTGAAGGACTCGCAGGTCTTTTCAACGGAGCTAGTTCTTCCGAACGACACTAATCAGCTCGGAAATCTGCTCGGCGGTCGACTGATGCACTGGATAGACATAACTGCAGCAATCTCTGCACAGCGGCATACGGGAAGGGTTTGCGTTACGGCGTCCGTGGACGAGTTGAATTTCCATCACCCCATCAAACTGGGAGAAGTCGTTACGCTGCAATCGTCTGTAAACAGAACGTTTCGCTCTTCGATGGAGATCGGGGTCATTGTGTCTGCTCAGGCGCTTGGCGGGAAGGAGCGACTCGCTAACAACGCCTATCTGACTTTCGTCGCCATCGATGAGGACGGTCGACCCGTTCCTGTTCCTCCGATTACTCCGAAATCCACCGAAGAGCGACGACGGTTCGAGGAGGCTCTTCAAAGACGCGAGGATCGATTGAAACATCGGAACAAAGTTGAATAATCACTTCCGCCGCTGACATTTGTCTATTCCCGTTGGAAAAAAAGAAATTTTTCCCGGTGCGCGTACTCGACGAGTCCTTCTTGGACTGATCCAGTTCCAGGTGTTTTTCTTTCTGCAGGCGTACTCGCAGCGGCAGTTCGCTTCATTTGGTCCTGTTGCTGAGGTGGAGGTTGATTTCATTCCACGGGATATCTGTATCCTTCCAGCGCGTTCCAATATTCAATTTGCTATCACTTCCAGAAAGAAACCAGTTCTACATTTCTTTTCGTTTTCTCGCCAAGGCGTTCTCTCACTTCAGTCAGGGACCGCCTTGAGCACGCCAGCACGCGCTATGAAGCTTGTCGAGCTCTCCTCAGGAGGAACTCATGAAATCGTTCTCCTTCACGAGCAATCTCTCTCGATCCTATCCATGGATGCTCTCGAGAGTCCACCGAGAGTAGTCACACTTCCCGGGACGGTGGATGACCTGACCACTGCGGACATCAACGGCGACGGATACTCGGATTTTCTCCTTTACGGAAAGAACACAGCCGGGATAACGACCTTGATGAGCCGAGAAGGAAAGTCGTTCGTCGAAGGGCCGCTTCTCTTCCCTGATATTTCCGTCAGCGATCTCGTTTGCAATGACCTGAACGGGGACGGGATCTTAGATATTGTTTTATGCAATTGGCTTGCGAATCAGCTTATGGTCTTTCTTGGTATCGGCCGGGCGGTGTTCTCCGAGCAGATTACCATCGATCTCCCCGGCGAACCAGAGCACTTGGCGATCGTTTCGGTTCCCAAAAAGAGGGAATTCAGGATAGCGATAAGCATCCCGGATAGACAATTAATTGTTTTATATGATGGGGATGCGCTCGGCGATTTTCAACAGAAGGTTATCATTCATACTCCCGATGATCCCCATGGTGTGCGCTTGATCGATACAAACGGCGACAAGCTCGCGGATGTTGTTACATCAACGAAGGAAGGAATCCTCGTCAGCATGGCACAGTCAGCAACACACTATTCCGAACCGGTGTTATTTGGGGTGACGATGAACCCGTCGTCCTGGGATGTAGGTGACATCGATGGTGACATGCTACCTGATCTTGTAGTTTGCGCTGCCTCCTCGAAGAAAATTATTGCCGTGGGGAATGCGAAGTATTCGCCGTCGGTTCGATGGCCGGATGATTATTCCGTCGGAGGCAATCCAACAGGGATAGCTGCGCACGATTTCAACGGAGATGGGTTAATAGATATCGCTGTTGCAAATACTCAATCCGAATCCATTTCTATCCTTTACAATGCCGGGGGTGGAAGATTGCGCGGACAGGATGTGCTTCCTGTTGGCAAGGAGCCTCTCTTTCTCCGCACCGCAGGGGTGGAACCTGGAGCCGAGAAAACCCTTGTTGTTTCGCACTCGCATGTCGACCAGGTTACCGTTCTTCACCTGAACCAGGATTCTGTTGAAGTACGATCCCTGGTTGTCCCGACGGACAACAACCCGTATGTTGTCTTTGCAAAGGATGTTTCTCACGGGGGACAACTGGAAATGCTCGTTCGTTCCACGAAACAGCGCTCCGTTTCACTTTCTCTTTTTCAACAACTCGGCGGCTCGGAGTTTCTCGAAAGAAGCGTGCGTTCGGTACCAAGCGCCAATATCATTGCCTTAACGGTTGACGATCTGACAAAGAATGGATCGTACGATCTTGTGGTGGCAACAATGGATAATGCATTGAAAACCGTTTCGGTCTCAGTGTCAGAAGGCGACTCATCATTCACCTTTCGTCCCGCGCGCCCGGTGTTCTCGTTCAATGATTCCACAAGGTCAACATCCGCGTTGCTCTCGGGCTTCGTGACCAGTCATGAATTCAAAGATATCATCGTCGTCAAGGGAAAACCGCAATATCAGATTGGAATAGCACCGGCCATCACAGCTCTTACCTATCGCGATTCCTTGATCTGGATTGACAACGTCAACCCTTTGAATGAGGATGCAATTATCTTCAAGGACGTAGACCTGGACGGCACCACTGATATCATTTTTCCGGACGCCACCCAAAAACAAGTTATGGTCTACTACGGGGACAAGGGGGGGGGGTTCCATGATGCCGCAAGTGTGTTTGCCGCCGATGACGTCCATTCAATTCGGATCGCACCGATCAGGTCTTCGTCTATTCTGGATCTCATCGTATCGCGGGGCGAACGGGGGAGAATCACTCTTGTACCTCAGCCATTCAGGAGGACAGGAAAGTGAGGTCGTCCGTGTATAATGCATTGAGGATAACGGTGGTATTGACATGTACTTTCACCACTTTGTCATCGTCGCAGATGAGATCGACCACTGCGATCAGTGCAATCCTTTCGGTGGACTCAACAAGCACAATCAAATGCGGTCTGCCAGATCTAGCAAGGCACTGGGAGAACGACCGCTCGTCTCTCGACGTTACACGTCCTGTCATGCAAAAAACCAGAATGGCAGGCGGCTTTCGGGTCCATTACGATACGGTAGGGTCAAATGTTCCCGCGTTGTTGGATATTAACAAACAGCGACTTTCCGGAACGTACGAGGAGTACGTAGACTCCGTCCTTGCGATCATACAGGCAGTCTTCTCGACAGAAACCATGATCCTTGGCTACGCAGCTGCTCCTCAAGACGGCATTGAAGGCGGAGGACCCGAGTACGATATTTATGTCCAAGAGCTTTCAAATTTGTACGGTGTCACTATTCCGGAGAATCAGCTTGACTCGAAACCAGACGGCGGGCGGTTTACGTCATACCTTGAAATCGACAACGATTTTATCTTCGTATCGCCCTTTGCCAACAAAGGTCTCCCAGCCTTGCGCGTAACACTTGCCCATGAATATCATCACGCAATTCAACTCGGCAGCTATGGTTTTTGGTCCCGTGACAGATATTTTTACGAAGTGACTTCAACGTGGATGGAAGATGTCCTTTTCACTGAAGTGAACGACTACCTTCAGTACTTGCCGTCCCATTTTCTCAATCCGCATCGCGCTTTCACTACCTCAGATGGGGCGACAGAATATGCACGATGCATTTGGGGCCACTATCTCGCAAAACGATTCTCCCCTGCGGTGATCCGAATGACATGGGAGGAGATGAGAAATCTCCCAAGCTTACAGGCGATTGATAACGCACTCAGGAGTCCGCCATTCTTTTCGACGTTTCGATCGGCATTTACTGAGTGGTCGCAGTGGAATTTCTATACGGCGTCAAGAGCAGATTCGGTCAGGTACTATCCTGAGAGTCCTCTGTACCCGTTGGTGAGTCAAACGATTGTATCGATCACATCGTCGACTGCACAATCCGCAGGATCTCTTCCTGCATTGGCTTCCCGATATTTTGAGATCCGCTCTTCCACGGAAAGTGTAAACCTGATCCTATCGAACATCAACTTTGAGAGCGCTGTTCAAAATGCAGGCACGACATTTCCCTATACGTACCGCTTCAGCAATTCAAAGCTCGGGGCTGAGTATCGGCAAGCAGGAACCAGCTTGTTCGTCAAGCTCGATGTTTCCGACATTTCCAATTGGTACACGTCTGGCCTCTCTGCGTTCTTTCCTGAGGGAGTCGCCTTTCCCAACCCGTTCATTACCAGCGGGAAAGGCGTTGTGAACATCCCGATCAATTCGAGTATCTCGATTCCATATTCACTTTCTGTTTTGTCAAGTGATATGGACCGAGCTTTCACCTTTACAGGTAATTCCCGTTACGTAGCGCCACCCGGGGCACAGGCCGCTCAATGGGATGGGACGACAGAAAACGGTGAAAGAGCTCCCTCTGGCGTCTATCTCTATGTATTGGAATATGGCGGAGAAATACACAAGGGAAAAATTGTCCTCATCCAAAGATAGAAGATGATAGATCTTGAGGTAACAGCACTAGCGAAGACTTTTAACCGGCGTTCTATTTTTCGGGATATTTCCGTGAAAGTGCAGTCCGCACAAACTCTTCGTGTGATCGGGCAGAACGGAGCAGGCAAATCGACATTTGTCAAGATCCTTGCTCAGGTGCTTACTCCAACGTCGGGCAAGGTGAAGATTTCTCGTGATGGCCGGGTGATGAAGAGTCATCTGCACAACCTCATCGGCTTTGTGTCACCTTATATGCAGTTGTACGATGAGTTTACTGCGGAGGAGAACCTCCTTCTTTCGTTATCCCTCCGGGCACAGACTGTTGATTCAACGGCGGCAAAGAACCTCTTGGGCCGAGTATCACTTGGCGGTCGTAGTAACGATCAAGTCCGCACCTTTTCCTCCGGTATGAAACAACGGTTGAAGTACGCCTTCGCACTCATCCATCGGCCACCAATCCTCATTCTTGACGAGCCGATGTCAAATTTGGACACCGAGGGAATAGGAACGGTTCGGCAAATCATGAAGGAGCAGCAGGATCGAGGGATACTTGTTGTTGCAACAAATGACCATTCCGACTTGGAGAAATTCGATCATCAGGTGGACTTGAGTGGAAGACCCTAGAAAGATGAAATCGTTCCTTGTTTCAACGAAAGCGGTCTTTCTGAAAGATTGGCGCTCTGAGTTGAGAACTCGATATGCATTGAGTGCGCTGGTGATGTTTGTCCTCACCACCATCGCAATTATTGTCTTTGCTTTCGGCGGTGAATCCCCTTCTCAAGAGGTTCTTGCTGGGGTCCTGTGGGTTATCATCTTCTTCTCGGGAATGTCCGGACTCGCACGGACATTCGTCGCCGAGGAGGAGAGAGGAACTTCACTGACCTTGCAGCTGTTATCTACGCCAACGGCGGTGCTATTTGGCAAACTTGCCTTTAATGTTGTCCTCATCATTATCGTAAACACTTTGGCAGTGCTCTTGTTTTTGTTCTTCTTTTCCACTTTCCGAGTCTCTTCTGTCGGACTCTTTGTCACGACTCTTGCATTGGGTAGTATCGGACTGGCATCAGCAAGCACGATTATCGCAGCGATCATTGCACGTGCTAATACGAAAGGATCTCTGTTTCCCGTCCTTTCATTACCGCTCTTGCTTCCTCTTCTCATGACTGTTATCCATGCAACCTCGCTTTCTTCCGAGGGTGCCTTTTTCAGCGAGGGCTTGGATGACTTTAGGATATTAGTTTCTTATATTGGTGCCGTTACTGGAGTGTCATACATCCTATTTGATTATGTCTGGAAAGATTAAGAATAGAAGGCTGAAACAGGTACTCGGGCTCTGGACCACCGCAGTTATTATTCTCGCGCTTGGCCTGCCAATGGTTGCCCATCCATCTCATTGGGGAGAACTTCCGCTTATTCCGGGATTGGAACAGCGCGCAAGAATTATCTTCTTCCATGTCCCTACCGCATGGTTAAGCGTGATCGCCTTCCTGACGAGTATGTGGTTTGGAATCCGTTATTTGCGAAAGAAAAGTCCGGATGATGATATCAAGTCGGTCACCCACGCAGGACTTGGACTTCTCTTTTGCATTTTGGCAACAGTAACCGGGTCCATTTGGGCTAAGTTCAATTGGGGTTCATTCTGGAACTGGGATCCCCGGGAGACCTCAATTTTTGTCCTCTTGTTGATTTATGGGGCATATTTCGCGCTTCGGTCCGCAATTGATGTTGAGGAAAAGCGAGCAACACTCTCCGCCGTATACTCTATTATCGCGGGCGTGATTGCTCCTTTTTTTATCTTTATCCTGCCAAGAATTACTGCGGGGCTGCATCCTGGATCAGCTGATGACGTGAACTCGGGCCCGGTAGTTAGCTCAGGTGGCATGAATGCTTCGATGCGTGTTATCTTCTACTCATCGGTGGCAGCGTTCATTGGGATGTACCTCTGGATGAGCAACCTACGTATTCGGGCAACAAGACTAGTTCAAGCACAAGAACTAGAATCACGCAAACAATAGGAGGGCAAGGTGTACGACTTTCTAACTGAAAATGCACTTTATGTTGTACTCTTGATTGTCCTGGTAATATGGTTTGGTATTTATACTTATCTCTACAAGCTTGAGGGCAAGCTCAAACATTTGGAAGAGCTTTCGAAGAAACAAGGAGACCCTTCATGAATCCCAAGATCGTCGTTTCGGCAATCATCGTTATTGCCTTTGTTATCTTTGGCTCCTATTCCTTTATGGACAGCAATCTGGAATACACAGATATCGCGGGAGCGCTCAAATCGCACAAGAAGGTGCAGTTGAAGGGAGAATGGAACAAAGACAAAGCTTCTGGTTTCAGTCAGGAGAAGGCACAGTTTACGTTTTACCTTCGGGATGAAAAGGGTGAGGAATGCAAGGTTATTCTCGAAGGTGCGGCACCCAACAATTTTGAGTTGGCCACAAGTGTCGTCGCAAAAGGGCGGTTCACTGATGAAGGTTATTTTCATGCGACCGAAGTTTTGACGAAGTGTCCGTCAAAATATGAGGCGAAGTCGGAGGAAGTGAACAAGAGCAGTTAATATTTTTTCATCGCTCATTCTCATAGAGGGGAAACAAGATGATTGGCGCTCTTCTCGTTAAGATCGCGTTCGTAACGTGTCTCATATCCATCCTTGCGTACATCCAGCATCTACGCAAGGGTGAGGAAAATGTCCTGAAGATCGCCAGGTGGTTCTATCACTCAACGGTCATCACGATTCTCCTCTTCTCCGCTACATTGCTCTACCTGATCCTTACTCACCAGTTTCAATACACCTACATATGGAGTTACAGCTCACGCGAGCTTCCAACTCCTTTGCTTATTTCCACATTCTACGCTGGGCAGGAGGGGAGTTTCACTCTCTGGTTACTGTACACTTCCATCATCGGGGTCTTTCTTCTCAGATACTCATCCCGAAAGGGGTATGAATCGGAAGTAATGCCTGCGTTTGGTTTGATTGTTCAGATGTTGCTCTTGCTTATTGTCGTAAAGAGTCCGTTCACATTCGTCTGGGAGACTTGGCCCGGAGAAGTTCAAGCAGGGTTCGTTCCGGCGAATGGTCGCGGCTTGAACCCGCTTCTTCAAAACTACTGGATGGTGATTCATCCACAGGTCCTCTTTGCAGGTTTTTCAGCCATGGGGGTTCCATATGCCTACGCAATCGCAGCGCTTATCAAGCGAGACTACAAGAATTGGATTAGACCTGCAACGCCATGGATTGTTTTTGGCGCCCTGATGCTTGGCATTGGAATAATTATGGGTGGTTATTGGGCCTACGAGACTCTAGGATGGGGAGGATATTGGGCATGGGATCCGGTCGAAAATTCATCGCTGGTACCTTGGCTCTTCTCGGTTGCTTCGATCCACACCATTCTCTCTCAAAGAAAGAGCGGAGCATTCATACGGACGAATCTGGTACTCGGGATGCTCTGTTTTCTTACCGTTTTGTACTCAACATTTCTGACTCGAAGCGGCGTTCTTGGTGATACATCTGTTCACTCATTCGTTGATCCTGGAATGTGGGTGTATTGGTTGATGATCGGTATGCTTGTGCTTTTCAGTTCCATTGGGCTCGTCCTGCTTATGCTCCGAATGAAGGAGATGCCGAAAGTCCCTGTACTGCATGACTATTACTCCCGTGAGTTCGCATTATTTCTAGGATCCGCAACACTCGTCGTGATTGCAGTCTTCATCACCGTCGGCACATCCTCACCGATCATTACGGAAATACTCCAAGGAAAAAAGTCGGCAGTCGAGATAGGTTTCTATTCGAAGACTGTGCTCCCTCTTGGAATTCTCATAGGGATCCTAACGGGAATAGCGCAGCTCCTCTGGTGGACTAAGTCCGACAAGAGGGAGTTCTTCTCGAGTTTGCTCTTGCCAACGGTACTTTCTCTGGCAACAACGGCTCTGTTGGTATCGCTGAAAGTGCACGATTTGAGATTGGCTCTCTTCATCTTTGGTTCCTCGTTCGCCCTCTTTTCCAACATCCAGGTTGGATCACGGATTGTGAAGGGAAACCCAAAATATGCCGGTGGCGCAATCGCACACGTGGGCCTTGCCGTGATGTTCTTTGGATTTGTCTCCTCCTCCGAATACGATTCGAAGCAAACTGTCTCCCTCACACAAAATGAACCGGTTGAAGCACTCGGTTATACACTGACATACAAAGGCTATAAATCCCTGGATGAAGAGAAATATGCCTTTCAGGTAAAAGTTGAAAAGGACGGAAAAGAGTACCATGCAGCACCGATAATGTACTACAGCAAATTCAACGAAGGGCTCATGAGGAATCCCGATGTTATCAATTTGAAGACAAAGGATTTCTATGTCGCGCCGCTTTCCTTGGAATCGGCAAGCGATGCTGAAAAGAAGGCAACGGCGACATTCCATATGAAAAAAGGCGATACGGCCACCATGGGATCGATGGAGATCACTTTCAACGAATTCGACTTTCCGGTTATGGAGAAAGCAGCCATGCTGGAAGGGCGGAAAGTAACGATAGGGGCAAAGCTCACGGTGAAGGAATACGGAAAAAAACCTGAGGAGCTAAAACCATCAAAAGTAATGGAGAACGGAGCTGCAACAGATCAACCAGTGCGCTACCAGGATCGCTACGAGTTCACTATCGCCTCAATGCAGCCGGACCGCGATAATAAGGATAACTCAAAAGTTGAGATTGCCGTGAAGGATCTCATGGCGGTCAACGAGCAGAAAGCCAAAGGGGATGTTCTTGTGGTTGAGGCCAGCGTCAAACCATTTATCAACCTGGTCTGGTCGGGAGTTATAATTTTATTTCTTGGATTAGGAGTAACGATCGTCCGCAGAGCACAAGAGGCAAGGCTCAAGCACGAGAGCGCGGATTAAGGCGAGAAGATTTTTACCCCCAACCCAAATCGAAATACCATTTCTCCGCCATACCACGCGCCAAGAGCGACGGCGCTCACACCAATGGAATAAAAGGCCCAGAACAAAAAACGCATTCGGTCCGGAATCTTCGTTTTAAGCGATACCCTCCAGAAGAGCAGAACGACAAAAGCAGATGCGCTGAGGAAAGCGATCTGCTCATGGGCATCGAGCGTCGGCATGGCTGCACTGTCGACCACGATTCTCTCCTTCGCTAGCAGGCCTGTGGCCACTGCTGCAAGGAGGGACACGGTCCCAACAGATTGGCACCACCAGCCTACCCTGGTCAATTCAACTTTTTTGAGCAGAGCACCCGAGGCGTCGAAGAAAAAAGCGACAATAAGGAGTGCTATCGGGAAATGAACGATGGTTGGATGAATGTTGGGCATCATCATGCCGTCAAAGAAAAGAGGTCGGAAATCCCGATCAGGTTGACGGAATAAAAGGGCTCCCCGTATTTCCTTCCAATCCGATCACCGTAATATTCATACCGCGCACGGAGGAAGTCGAGAAAATCCGGTGTGCTGAGAAACGTCTCTCGCTCCTTGCTGGAGGGATCAAAGAACTGAGACTTAAATGCCTTCACACTATCCATTCTCTGTTCGAACTCATCCGAGATGTCCACAATAAATGAAGGATCAAACTCGAAGGTCTGCATGTAATGGTAAAATGCCCGGGGACGAAAGGGCTGCTGCCGTTCGCCGTCGCGCGAAGTCTCCAATTTTTCCAGGCCTGAAGAAAACCACGCTTCACGGCAAAGCCTGTGGGCGTGTTCATGATCGGGATGTCGCTCAAGCCAATGCGGAAACAGAAGGACATCCGGTCGGACATTCCGCACAACTTCGATGACTGCGAGTTTTGTTGCGGGAGTTATTTCAATACCTCCATCGGGAAGCCCGAGGTTGTGCCGAAAATCGACACCGATGATTTCTCCTGCCCTCTTTGCTTCATCCTCCCGGGTTTCCGGAGTCCCCCGCGTTCCAAGCTCACCGCGGGTCAAGTCGAGAATGCCGACCTTCTTTCCCTGCTTCTTCAATTTAATGAGTGTTCCGCTGCACGTCAGTTCCACATCATCTGGGTGTGCACCGATTGCAAGGACATCAAGGATCATGAATTTTCTCCGACCTGGAACTGGCTCATTTGTGGATGCGTTGTTGTCGGGGTAATTTGATGCGCACAAAATTAGCTCTTCTCGATCCGAATGTCAAGGAGGAGGTGCATCCAACACAAATTTATTATATTGACTCACCGTGAAAAGCCTTTCCAGCATATTAACTGCTATTTTTCTGCTTTCCGCTTTACCAACCGGTTCGCTTGCCCTGCAAAT
>QKGJ01000392.1 GCA_003251275.1 Ignavibacteria bacterium | reverse complement strand
GTGCAATTTCTTGAGCACTCCAAGATAGAAAGAGACCGGATTGAACTCCTCGCGCTTGAGGGGGCTCTTGTCTGAAATCCAAAGAGAGGGAACTGCGTAGTGAAACTCTTGTTTCTCTTTTTTCGAACGATCAAGAAGGTTCGTAAGGGATAATTCAAGCGTCTTGAGTGCGGTTGTCTTGCTCGTCATTATTCGGGAAGCTTTCCGAAAGTATCACTGATAATTATTGTTCCATCAACCTCATCGGGAAAAACAAAGGTCCGGTGTTGCGCCGGAAACTCTTCCCCGGGCGACCATTGTCCGGAGCGACCGCTGTTTGTGTACTTGTATTCAATCGTTGATCCGGAAGAAATATCAACGCCGAGTGACCACACCCCATCGGATGCATTCACATCTCCATGTGTTCCATCATCGAACAATCGAATCATGTTCGGCTTCCAGGATCCAAGTTCATTGAGATTGCCGGCAATAAATATCGCCTCTGGAACGCTCTGTTTCCTGGCATCGCACGTGAACAACACATGACGTACCGAAAACGAGCTTCGTGCCATCGTCCCCTGCCCTTTTTGGGGGGAATCCTCCTCAGCGATGATAGGGGAAAATCTTGGAGTAAGAATCGTTGAACCCGCAAGGCGAGCATACTTGTAAACATTCTCGAGATGAACTCGAAAACCATCGTCAAACGGCTTATCACCGCCCGGGGCAAGCTGATCATCCCCATACCACCAGAACCAGTCGCTTCCTTCCGCGGCGTACATCTCTTCCCACGCTTTCCAGGCATTCCAGTCCAATGTTCCTCTCTCCGGTTCGTCGGACTCTGGCAAAGGCCGCGCAACCCCGGAGTGTTTCAGGTCTTCCCTCGTGCGACGGAGATCTCCCCACGCTTTGTTTTCTTCTTCCTCCCCGATCCATGTATCGAAGTTCCCGTTAATCCAGGAGCCGGGAAATAGTCGCTTCATCTGGCGTTGTCTTTGAACGGGGTGGGGCTCGATGGAACGTTGAGGATTTCCAGCGATATACTCACTCATCGTGGTTGTGATGATTTGCCGAGAGGAGTATAATGAGCTCAATTTGCGGTAGAGTGCGTGAAGAAATTCTTTTCCATCTGTTGTTTTTTTGTACCACTCCCATGCATTTTCGCCATCAAGAATTACTGTCAGGAGGACATCGTCTTCATTTTTCCCTGGGGCAAACTTCAGTACCGATTGAATGAAATCCTCCGCCGCTTCCTCCCCTTCGAGATTTTGATAGGTGAATCCAATACGGTCCGAGAGCTCCGTGTCACGAAAGACGATCGAAATTCTGTCATCAACATCGTGCCCCGATTCTGTCGGGAATGCAAACGCAGTGGTGTTCCTCTGATCATTAGGATCGGATTTCTTGAGGATCTTGGCATCACTCGCAATCCATTCAATGTTGTGTCGTCGGAAGGTCTTGAGAACCGGCTGAGCAACCGAGCCTTCTCCCGGCCACATCCCTCGTGGTGGAGATCCAAAGAGCTTCGTAAACATCTTTACTGCCTTTGCGACCTGTGCATCCGCGTCTTCGGGAAAAGAGAATCGTGTGGGCAGCGGGTCTCGCGGCTGGCATTCGCGAGCGAGATCCGAATCGTAGATCAGAGGAAGGATTGGATGATAGAACGGTGTGGTGATGAGTTCCACCTGTCCCTCGTGCGTCTCAAGGTTGTACTGGATTTCCTTGTGTATCCGAACAACATTTGCCATCACCTTCGATGCCTCTGCAACGATCCTGTTGCAATCATCTTCCGATACTTCCTTGTTCAGGTAGAACTTTCCATCACGTTCAGTCACATAATCGCTCACGTCGCAAACATTTCCATCCGGCAGGTTCACTGCCCCACGAAGGAAGTCAGGGTCGAAGTACGCAAGGTAGAACCAGAACTTTACATCCCGCAATTCTTGCACGGTAAACAAATCTGAGGGTTTCTCGGGATGTGCTTCTAGTTTAGTCTTGAGCGCTTTGTATTCAGGAAACCGATCCAGCATCACCTCACTGATGCCAAAGGCACTCCAAGCATTTCTGTACAGGTGGGACTTCTCATCGTCGGTGAGAGATGATGTAGGCCTGAGCGCAATATCGATCCAGGGGTCAGTCTTGCCCTTCCACTTTGCAAGGAACGCTTTTGCGTCAACCCGGTTTGCTTGCCTATCAACATAGTACCGAAGTCTTTCCACATAATAATCCTGCAACTGCAGAAGGAGCGATGTCGTCAGGTTAATGTTGCAGTGAACATCCGGATACTGACGCAGCATAGCCGCCATATCATAATAGTCCTTGGTTGCGTGCGTACGAACCCATGGACCCTGGAGTTGATCTTTTTCCGGATCGACATACAATGGCTGGTGTTGATGCCAGATGATATTGAGGTGGACTGGTTTCATGCCTTGCTTTGGGGGATAGACGTCGTCACGATTCGAGTTCCTCACAGGCGCCGTAGAGGAGAACGAGATGGCTCCGTCATCAGAGAGGGAAAATACCGAATTGAATCCTGAGTTGTTGTAGTTTGCAACCTTCGCAGGATTCGCAGGATCGATTTCATAGGTGGTCCCGTTCACAAAGAACTTGTATTGATAAGTTCCGGGGGGCAACTCGATTGATATGGCCCATACTGTGTCCCCTTCCTTCTTCATTGGCTGCGATTCCCGCGACCAGCCATTAAAGTCCGCAATTAGGTTTACTCTCTCTTCTTCACCGGGTGGGTAGACAAAACGCACTTCTCCCCGTTGAACAACGGGTTGCGCGAGCAGAGATGAGCTAAAGAATAAGGAGAGGGCGAACACGAAAGTAACAACAACCAATCGTGTTCGAAAGCTGGTTACTGTCATTTATTTCATCAAGATCATTTTCTTGGTGGCTACAAACTCTCCCCCATTCGCGACCAGCCTTGCAAAAAAAACGCCGCTCGAAACGGATGAACCCGACGCGTCCCACGTTGCATTGTACGCCCCGGGGTGGATTGTTTGATTGACCAGGGTTGCCACCTCTCTCCCCAGCAGGTCGAAGACAGAAAGTCGCACCATCGACTCTTTGGGCACCTCAAAGCTAATCGTGGTAACCGGATTGAACGGGTTTGGATAGTTTTGAGCAAGAGAAAAATCGGTCGGGAGATTGGGACTTGTTGTACGGACATCCAGCAGGATACTATCCGGAATATTGGAGTACACAAGGGCTGAATAAGCCGGGATCGTGATGCTGGGAATGGTTGTCCCCCCTGAGACAAAGACTGTTTGATCCCAAATGTCAAACCAATTTCCTGCCGCAAGCCAAGGGACGTTAGTTATTGTTTGTTGTGCCCCGCTGAAATTAGCAACAGCCATGACGCGAGAAGATGTTGTTGAGTCTTCAAAGCCCCAGACGAGTGTTTTTTCCGTATTGTAGCGAAACAACTTTCGAAGTACTCCTTGATACAAGGATGGATTGTGCAGGCGTTGACGAATAAGCGCTTGGTAATATGCATAGTGCTCCTGACCTCTCATAGTGGCGAGCATCGAGAATTGAACAGGCCGGTACGAGAGCTTTTGGTTGTCATTCATCCATCCGCGGGACTCACTGAATTCCATCCCCTCCCACAACATCGGAATTCCCAGAGAGGTGAACATCATTGTTGCGTAGAGCTTATCGCGAAGCAAGGCTTCAGTAAGCGGAACTCCTTGGAACGTAGTCATTTCGTAGATCAGCGATTGCTCGTCGTGATTCACCGTGGCGTTTACCGGCTCGGTGCGGTTGGCATATATCGAGGGAGAGCTTGGTACATCATTCCCCGGATAGGCGCCTAGATCCATAACCAGGTTTTCCATTTCAATGAGAGAGGTATTTCGGAACCGCGCCTCGTCGAACACCTCATCATGGAAACTATCATGCCATCCACCCGTGAGCCCGCTGTAGAACACAAGAGCGGGACTCTCCGGAAGGTGCTCGGCAATTTGGTAGATCTGTCCGCCATACGCTGAATCGACGCGATGAGCCCAACCGAGAATCCCAAGGTCGGGTTGCCCCACACTCCATCCTATGCCCTGGGTATAGTCGTAACGAAAACCATCAACCTTGTATTGATCGATCCACATTCTGAGAACCTCGTAGATCAGTTCTTGTGTTTCGGGAGTCCAGTGATCCATGTCTTTGAAGAAACAAAGCTGATCTTCGTTTGGCCGCAGATCAGAACAGAGTTTGAAATACGGACTCGTCGCCTCGTTTGGCTGCATTTGCCAGAGAGGGGCTGTATCATTTAGATGATTGAACACAACATCTACGATGACTGCAATTCCATGGGCATGGGCAGAGTCCACAAAAATTTTGAAATCCCTTGGTGTTCCATATCCTGGCTCAAGTGCAAAATAGGAATTGAGGTCATATCCCCACGAGTGACCGGATTGACCAACCAGGCCATAGTCATTGATAGGCATCAACTCGATAGCATTGATGCCAAGTGAATCATAGTACCCCATCAGGTCCTTCAGATGGGAGAATCGTCCCTGGCCCGCCGGCAAACCATAATAGCCGCCGGCAACCTCACCAACATTCATTTCATAAATACACAACTTGTTAAGTGGCGGTCGTGAAAAAGTAGTTGTATTCCACTGGTAATCATCGGCCGTGAGACCGGCTGGACCATTCGAAAACCGTGATCCATATGTTCCGTTCCACCGTCCGAATGGATCGTACACAAACGTCCCGTTATCGGTTTGATACAAGTATTCATAATCTCCCGGGGGGAGAGAGACATTCAACCACCAATCATCTGTGGTTGTATTTTTTCTCATAAAGAGGGCGTCAGCCGAGATAACAGGTTGCCCCAGAGGGGCAATCCGGAACAACACATAGTTCGTTCCCCCAACTCTCAAACGGAACGTAGTGGAATCGTTGGACGCCGTGCTTGGAAGTGTTACACCGTGACGTGCATAGGGTGGAATTGGAAGAATAGCAGGACCGCCGGTCGCCACCACAAAATTCACGGTGTCCAGGGTCGCACCAGCCTGAAGAATTACCGTGTGGCTGCCGTTGGACAACGCTGTCGGAGGAACGAAGGCAAACTGCTTTGTTGAGAAGTTGTAGCCGGAGCCGAGGCCGGTGAAAGTGGTCCCATCAATGTCCAGCGAGATCGTCGATGTGTCCACGACATTCCCGACTTTCGGAAAGATGTATGCTGAAATCGTCGGAAAGTCGGTTGTTACAGCCCCCGTTCGCTGGTTAGGAAGGAACTGATAGATCGTGGGATCTTTCACGATAATAAAGCTATTGCTGTTGTCAGAGGCATTCACGTGATGGTTCAACGGGTCGTTCGGCCAGGGACTCGCACCCGCAAAATAGAACTTATACTGCCATGCCCCGGGAACACTTGGAGGAACAGGATTCGGTGTGCCTCCCACGGCAAGGCGACCAGTTCGTGTCCACAAGGTTCCTCCTTGATAGACCATGAGCCAGGCGGTGTTATTCCATCCATTGAACTCTCCCGGCACGGAGACTCCGACGGGAAATGGATTGCTTGGAAGATTCCAACGAAAGGTCACATCAACACTATCTTGTGAAAGCCCTCTCATGGAGAGAAACGCGACCACGATGGAAATGAGTAAAACTATCCCGTTGATTCTCTTCACAATGTCCTTGATTGGAATTCGCGATGGGTTCGCTCTGAAAGGAGCGAGACTCCGTGTTGATTCTTCTGAAAAATAATAACCAAAACACTTTGGAAATGCAACGAAGTGATTGGAGGAAGTACTTGAGATGGAAGGAGTTGTGGAAGATAGCTTTCCTTTGAACTGACCACTCAAGAGACTATATTGGTTTGGTCCCTCTGCATCACCAACAAAGTCAGGCAAATGAAGTCGCACCCTAAGCGTTCCCAAAATACGTCCAACATTTCTCCTGTACGGAAAAGAATTTTTACGCTTGTTCTGCTGTCGACGCCAATTCTTTTTTTCCTAGTACTTGAGATAATTCTTCGATCAGTCTCTTACGGCCCTGATCTGTCTTTGTTCACAACAGAGAACATTGGCGGGAAGACCTATCACATTATGAATCCGATAGTGAAGGCGAGATACTTTCATCGGGTTGATTTCAGTCCGAACACATCCATGGACTATTTCCAGGTCCCAAAGCCGCCAAACACGTTCAGAATATTTTGCCTCGGTGGGTCAACGACCGTCGGCTTTCCCTATGGATACATCGGGTCGTTTTCCTCGTTCATGAGAGACCGGTTGCAAGCTATATTCCAGAACAAACAAATTGAGATCATTAACCTTGGCTTGACGGCAACCAATAGCTTCACTGTGCTGGACATGGCACGTGAGGTGGTGGACTATGACCCGGATCTGATTGTCGTGTACGATGGTCATAATGAGTTCTATGGAGCCCTTGGCGCCGCCTCTCATGAATCGGTGGGCGCCACCCGATGGATGACAAATCTCTACCTCAGTCTGATCCATTTTAGAACATTCCTTTTTCTGCGCGACGGAATAGAGGTTGTAATGACGATGTTCCAAACTGCCGGAGATGAAAATCAGGAAGAAGGAACAATGATGGAACGGCTCGCACGCGGACAATACGTGCAGTACCGGAGTGGAGAGTACAACCGCGCTCTGGAGGTATTTGAGGACAATTTGGCTGACGTAAAGAAGATCTGCCTGAAGCACGGAATCCCCTTGCTCCTGGGGAGTCAGGTGTCAAACGAACGTAACCTCAAGCCTTTTGTTTCCCAGAATGACGCAAGGCTAACGCCAACTGAACGACTTCATTTCAATGAAGTCTTGAACAGTGGATTGGTGGGATGGATGGAAGGAGAAATTGAGTCTGCCCGAAGAGATTTCACTGAAGCAATCGAAATTGACTCCATGAATGCAGAGGCTTTTTATTGGATGGCCCGATGTCTTGACTCCCTCGGGGAAGTGAGCGAAGCCCGAGAGCTGTACCGAAAAGCCCGGGATCTGGATATGCTCCGGTTTCGCGCTTCAACAGATTTCAATAGCGCACTCGCGACCGTGAGTGACGGAAAATCAGTGATCTTCGTAGACATGGAGAAATTTCTCGCAGGATACTCCCCTGACTCGCTGATCGGCAACACGCTGATCCTTGAACACCTTCATCCGAATCTTAGAGGATATTTTCTTTTGGGAAAGGCTTTCGTTCAGGCCATGCGTGAACATGACATTATCGCTCCCGCTGAATCGTGGGAAAAGGCCGATACACTGGGCGACGACTGGTTCTGGGATCATAAATCCATCACGGAACTTGATGAGAGAGCTGCCGAGCGTCGTATCGAGATTCTCACCGATAACTGGCCTTTTACAGATACCCCAAAGAAACCAAGGAGGCATGCATCGGATGAATTCCTCGAACAAGTTGTTGATCAACTTTTAGCTGGAAAAGCAACTTGGGAGCAAGCACACGTTTCCGCTGCGCAGTATTACGAGTCAAGAAATGAGTTGGAAAAGTCGGAGAAAGAGTACTTCGCAATCATGCGTCAGATACCGAAAAACATTTCCGCTTATCTGATTCTTTCCCAGCTGTATCTCCGCAAAGGGAAAAATGACGCTGCCCGGGAGGTTTTGTTAGCATCACTCGATGTAGAACGAACCGCCTATGCGAATAAGGCACTTGGGGCGATTGCGGTCGATGCTGGAAAGCCGCAGGACGCACTGACCTATCTCAATGATGCTTACATGTTGAGCAGTACAGACAAGGAACGATACGAGAATGCCTATCTCCTTGCGCTTGCGTATCATCGATTGAACAGGAACCAAGAAGCAATTGCTCAACTGGAAAACGTGTTGCGGCTTCAACCCACCTTTGCACCCGCCCGCGAACTACTGCACCGTCTTACATCTCCAAAATAACAAAGCCCGTTGCTAGTGCAACAGGCTTCCCAAACCCCGGAACGAAAAACAATTATGCCGGAACGGCGGCATGCTTCTTCAATCGACGCTCCACTTTCTTGATAATCTCCAACAATCCCGGAATAGTAAAGGTCTTGTTCAAGCCATAGTCGATATCAGGGTTTTCGATCTCTACGGCTTCGAAAAGCTCGCGGTACCCCGAGTTCAGGACGAAAGGAATAGAAGCAAGCGAGATGTCTGCACGCACTGCGCGGTGCAAACTGAAGCCGTTCATTTTCGGCATGCTGATATCCGAAATAATCAGATCCACCGGATAGGATTTCAGAATCTCCAAAGCTCGCTCGCCATCCTCTGCATTTAACACCGAGTGTCCGTGAAGGCGAAGAAGTTCGGTCAGCAGGTTCAAGTACATCGGCTCATTATCAACCAACAAAATGCGCATACGACCTCAAAATGGATTACGTCTCGAAAGTTGGGGAGGAATGGCCGCAAATTAACAGTATCATTGCAGCGGACAATTGTCACCCATCACGAAGGGCTTAACTGAATGATGACTCTCACCCCGAGAGATGAGTAACTTTCCTTCAGGGGCAAAAAAAAGGTGTCACCACCCGAGTGACACCCTTGAGTAATTGGAGCGAATATGTTATCCCCTTTTGCTCATAACAACAAAATCCCGAACCCCGCTCCCATCATAGATCTGTCTCGGACGTGCGATTTTCTGCTCGGGGTCCTTGAGCATCTCTTCCCACTGCGCAATCCAGCCGACGGTACGGGGGATGGAGAACAGAACGGGAAACATATCAACAGGAAAGCCCATGGCCTGATAAATGAGCCCTGAATAGAAATCGACATTTGGATAGAGCTTTCGCTTTACGAAATATTCATCCTCTAACGCAATACGCTCAAGCTCAAGGGCAATATCGAGTTTTGGATTCCTTCCAGTCACCTCAAACACTTCATCCGCCAGGGCCTTTATTACGCTTGCCCGAGGATCGTAATTTTTATAAACCCGGTGACCAAATCCCATCAGTCTTCCTTTCCCTTCCTTTACATCTTTGATGAAAGATGGAATGTTGTTCTTTGACCCGATTTCATCGAGCATTCTCAGCACTGCCTCATTTGCCCCTCCATGGAGAGGACCATAAAGCGCTGCTGCCGCTCCTGCAATCGCGGAGTATGGATCGACCCGTGAACTCCCTATTCCCCGCATTGTGCTCGTGCTGCAGTTCTGTTCGTGGTCAGCGTGCAGGATAAACAACACGTCGAGCGCCTTCACGAGAGTCGGGTTTGCCTGATACTGAACTTCCGTCATCTTCCAGAGCATGCTCATGAAGTTTGCGCAGTAACTGAGATCATTGTCCGGGTAAACATACGGACGACCAACACTGTGCCTGTAAGCGAACGCCGCAAGTGTCGGCATTTTGGAGATCAGGCGGAACGTCTGCTTTTTTCTGGACTCGGGATCGTCGATATTCTTTGCGTCGACGTAAAATGTAGAAAGAGCTCCCACGATACTTACCAGCATTCCCATTGGATGGGCATCATGATGAAATCCATCCATCAACTTCTTGATGTTTTCATGAATCAGCGTATGGTAGGTAATGTTATGCACCCACTCTTCATACTGTTTTTTCTTTGGCAGCTCGCCATAGATCAGCAAGTACGCCGTCTCAAGAAAATTACTCTTTTCTGCCAACTGCTCAATCGGGTATCCGCGGTATTGAAGTATGCCTTTCTCCCCATCGATGAAGGTAATCTTGCTTCTGGTCGAAGCGGTATTCATAAACGCAGGGTCATACGTCATCATACCGAAGTCATCATCTTTCACTTTTATTTGGCGCAGATCGATCGCCTTTATGGTATCATCCGTAATAGGAAGTTCGTATTGCTTTCCTGTGCGGTTGTCAGTTATCGTCAAAGTATCTTTTGCCATATTCTCTCCTGTTGGATTTCGGTGGACAACATGTGGTCATAAGTACTTCATATATAATTAATTGCGCTGAAAAAGGAAAGCTTTTGCTCGGTTCACAGAAATTCTTCATGCAGACAATTCACGGCCTTTTGTACGTCTGCAGAATCTACCACAATACTGATGTTCACCCTTGAAGCGCCGAGAGAGAGAATCGACACATCGACATCAGCCCGATTCAGTGTTGCGAGGACTCTTGACGGAACATTCGTCTTTTTTCCCAACCCGTCCCCCACCACACAGATGGTTGCCATATTGTTTCGGACTTCAACATCTGCAAACTCCTTCAAAGCAGACACAATGCCGTCGATATGTTCCACACTGTCGACGGTGAGGGAAATACTCACCTCAGAGGTCGCGATCACGTCAACGCTCATTCCTTCTCGGGAGAACACCTCAAAAACCCGTGCAAGATATCCCGGCATCAGAAGCATCCGGGTCGAACGAATATTCAGCATGGAGATGTCCCTTTTGCAAGCGATCGCCTTCACCGGATGATCGGCTCGGATTCGCGCTTCTCGCACTATTGTGGTTCCGTTCCCCTGCGGGTTCTTCGAGTTCAGAACCCTTACTGGAATGTTTTTGTGGATCGCAGGGACGATCGTTGAAGGATGAAGCACCTTCGCTCCAAAGTACGCCAACTCCGAAGCTTCCTGAAACGAAAGAGTCTCAAGAAGCTTCGCCGAAGGAACGAGCCGCGGATCGCAACTCATGACCCCGTCGACATCAGTCCAGATCTGAATCTCCTCGGCATGCAGTGAGCCTCCCAAAATTGCAGCAGAATAATCCGAGCCTCCTCTACCCAGGGTGGTAGTAATACCGTCACGCGTCGCGCCTATGAAACCCTGCGTGAGAACAATCTCACCCCCTTTGAGTTTGGGAGCAATGACCTTTTTCGAACGTTCCCCAATTTCCTTTTCCAGCGGTGTCGCTTGCGCAAAGCGATCATCCGTGATCATTACTTCTCGAACATCCAACAACACAAGTTTTTCAATTGTTTCACCCAAATGATGATAGAGGAGTACGGACGATAGACGTTCCCCAAAGGACGCAAAAGTATCCAGGGAGCGATTCGTCAGCTCGCCAAGGATTGCAATGCTCTTCACCAGGTCGCGGAGGTCGTCAAGAAGCGCATCCACCAGTGCCTGGACAGAGAAGAGAATTTCTCCATTGAACAATTCGTGAGCAATTTTACGATGGAAAACACGAAGTTCTTCAACCTGCTCGAGCGATCTTGTCCGACCACCGCCGACGGCCCCACGCGCTATTGCAATCAACGTGTTCGTCACACCGGCGCAGGCGGAGACCACAACAAGAGGCTCTCGTGCCCTCCACGCTTCAATGATCTGAGCGACAGTTCGCATTGCAGCTGCGTCCTGGACAGAGGTTCCACCGAATTTCATCACAATCATAGGAAACGCCTAAAGGGTTGCGTGATTTTCTTGTTTACCTTATGGCTCTCAATTCAGGAATCTGTGCATTTGTAGATCTGAAATATTAATTGGGCTCGTTTTTGAATGCAGTTCCGGTTCATCATGTGTTAGTGAACACACGGCAATTTCGTTTGTCTTCTTAACTTATCTCTACTCCTCAAGACCGACATTATTCTAACCCGGTATACGTGTTCCGCAAGTGCATCCTTATTATCTCGCAAACTGTGCTTCTGCATTGGACTGCTTCCTCACAAAGCGTCGAAGAGGATCTGGCCAAAGCATTTTCATTACTTCCGACGAATACCCAGGAAGCAACCCCCATATTCGAATCGATTGTGAAGAGGAGTCCCACAAATGTTGTTGCTCGACGTCAGCTCGGCTGGCTTTATATTATACAGAAAGATTTCGAAAAAGCCCTTGCGCAATTTGAGGAAGCGAATTCGCTCCTCCCTACCGACACGACTGAACTTCAAGCAGCTTTTCTCCTAAATCTCCTGGGCCGCAACAATGATGCGTACGAACACTTCGTCTCACTGGAGGAGAGCCAGGACAGCGCAATTCGTTCAAAGGCCATTCTGGCAGCTGCGGTCCTCAAACCGATAATTTGTTCGGAGTCGAGCCCTTTGTGGTTCAAGCTCTATGCCTCACCCTACTATGATAGCCGATTTGAAAATGGAATCTTGCTTCTCTCCGGTCATGTCGGGCATCACTTGAATGAGAGACGGGATGTGTCAGTGTTTGGTAATCTTGGAGTAACAAAAGATACGAGGTCAACTGGCGGTTCGTTACCCCAGATTTTTTCTGATAATTATACGTTGCTCGCAAGCGGACTCCGATTCCAACCGCTGAATGGATTCACTACTGATGTACAAATCGGAATCGCCTATAATCTCACCAACCAGGCAACCGAAGATCGAACACGTTTCGATTTCCGGGCAGTGAGTACCTATGGAACCGGATGGTTTCCAGAAATAGAATTGCCGGACAAACTTGTTCTTCCCATGGATCTATTTGCCGATTTCTATGGATCCTTTGGATACTATTCGCGCTATGCCAACGCTATCGGGTATGCACATATTCGTGCTGGAATTCGGGCGGCTGCATACAGCTACACTTCAGCCGATATATACCTCCGCAGCGATATAAACGTTGACACTGAGAGAATCTTCTACAACAATATCGGAGAAGGCAGTGTCGGCCTTCGGCTCATTCCCGATTTTCGATGGGGAGTGAGTCTGCTGGCGGAATATCATTGGGGGAAATACTGGGGAACACAAAATCCATTGCCAGTGGAGAAGTACTATAGATCTTTTCGTCTTTTTCTGGTTTTCGACTCGTTTCTTTGCTTATGATCAACGATCTCTTTTACACAATCATTTCATTCTTCCAGGCGACATATGAGCCCCTGTACATTTTCACGTATGCCGTCGCAATCTTCTTGCTCTTAGCTGGCATGGACGATCTCTTTATTGATATCCTCTACTGGATTCATCATTTCTTTTACCCTAGCAATATACATCCATATCAAGATTACGACCCGAAGCAATTGGAGCAAGCCGAGGAAAAACTCGCTGCAATCTATATACCGGCATGGCATGAATATGACGTGATCGACAAGATGCTGATGCGTGCATGTAACACCCTTCGCTACAAGAATTATGATATTTTCGTAGGTGTCTATCCGAACGACCCATTAACGCTGGAGAAGGTCAATCAAGTTTCTGCAAACTTCCCTCAAGTCCATGCCGTCGTTGGCTCATCACCTGGCCCTTCCACCAAGGCCGATAACCTAAATGAGATTCACTATGGGCTTCTCAAGTATGAAAACCAAACAGGTAAGCGATATGATATCGTCGTACTTCACGACGCGGAAGATGTTATCGATCCAATGTCACTAAAAATTATTAACTACTTTCTTCCCGAGTATGACATGGTGCAGCTCCCTGTCTTGCCTTTGCCCTCCGCCTCAAAGAAAATAGTTCACTGGACGTACTGCGATGAATTTGCGGAAAACCACACGAAGGATCTGATGGTACGTCAGATCTTTAGCGGATTTATCCCTTCGGCAGGAGTAGGAACGGGCTACAATCGTTGGCTGATAGAATTTGCCGGTTCTTCGTTCGCACGCAAGATGTTCAGGAATGCCTCTCTTACTGAAGACTATGATCTTGCCCTGCGTCTGGCCCTCGCGAAGTCAAAGCTCCTTTATCTTTATCGCCCCTTCAAACTAAATACTTCGACACGGGCATTCTTTCCAGATTCCCTTCGCAATGCGGTTCGTCAGAAGGCACGCTGGCTAATTGGGATCTGTTTACAATCATGGAAAACATATGGTTGGTCGGGTGATCTCAAGTTTCGTCTTGTACTTTATCGGGACAGGAAGGCTTTACTCTCAAATGTGTTAAACGGACTCGCTTACATCGTTCTCTTCTACGTGTTTTGCTATGAAATCACGCGTCGAATGCTCCCTGAGTACGGAACTCTGGTTCCGTTGATTGCAGAGGGAACCATGTTGTGGTATATTGTCTTCGTTGACACAATTATGATGGCCTGGCGATTCCTTCACCGATTTCTCACGGTGAGCAGGGTATATGGAAGATTACAGGGAATATTGAGCATTCTCCGTTTTCCGGTCGGCAACTTGATTAATTTCCTTGCCACAATCCGGGGTATC
>QKGJ01000200.1 GCA_003251275.1 Ignavibacteria bacterium | reverse complement strand
ATTGTTGGTCAGGTGAAACGTAGCCTGGAGTTTTATTTTCAACGGAAGACTTGCCCGCCACACCTGCGGCAGCATCTTTCGGGCTGTTTCGATGGCACCCTTGGTCCAGCGGAATTGCTGGGACTTCAGTGCATTGATCTCCGACGGAAGTTCCGCCGGAGAAGTGAAGTCGTTCAAGTATTTGAACTTCCAACCCTTTAACTGTGCCCGATAACTCAGATCAAGATCTTCTGTGAGCGTATCGGCCTGCCAATTGCCGGCATCGAGAATGCAAGACTTTCGCCACACACCTGCCGTCCCATTGAAGTTGATGAAATATCCGACTTTGTTCCTCACATTCTGTTCGATCACAAAATGCCCGTCCAAGGCCATGGCTTGTGTGCGTGTCAGGAGCGAGTAGTCAAAGTTGATGTGTTCCCATCGTGTCTGCACCATGCCGATGGTTTGGTCACCGAGGAAGTACGGCACCGTCCGTAGAAGAAACTCGGGACGGGGAACAAAATCGGCATCAAAGATTGCAACAAATTCGCCGGATGCAACCTCCAAGCCATTCCTCAATGCCCCAGCCTTGAATCCTTCGCGAGATGCGCGACGAACGTGTTTGATATCAAATCCAAGCTTCTGATATTTCATCACAGCCGCACCAATAACATCAACCGTCTCGTCGGTGGAATCATCCAGAACTTGTATCTCCAGCTTGTCCTTCGGATAAATCATCGAGCATGACGCTTCGATCAGTCGTTCCACGACGTACAGTTCATTGTAGACAGGTAATTGGACGGTTACCAGCGGGTAGTTTTCCAATTTCTCTGGCTCTTGAGCCACTCGATGGCGATACTTCAGGTAATAGTAGATCATAATGAATCCATGCGATCCGAACACGAACAACACGGACAGAGAAGCGATATAGATGATGAGTATAATCTGTTCCATACGAGAGTTATGGTTCCTCAATATATGTGATACATGCTACTGGTTCCCGCCTACCAGCCTGAAACAGTGTCGAGTAAAATATCCTCGGTGATCTTTCGAATTGCCTCCTTCAAGGCGTTTTCACGGGCGGAGAATCCTCCCGCTGGGTCATATTCTCCGGTGTTGGTAAATGTCTTTTCCCAGACAGTCTTTTTCAATTTGAGATCTTCATAGGTCATCTTCACAGCCATGGTCACACGCTGCAATCCGACTTTCTGTCCTTGCTCGCCTTGCGCCAGTACAAGCGGGGCGTCCAAGACACTTATGATGGCACCCTCGAGGATCGAGTCGGCCAAACGACGTTCTGCGATTTCAAGCGTGTTATCATCGATGAATTCCCTTGTCAGCGCTGCCGTTACCTCTTCACGCAGATTCGGTTGGCCGAAGCCCGATTGATCATCGATGAGTGGAATTGCAATTGTTTTCAGGTGCGGGGGAACTGATGCCCCGCTGAACGAATAGCACCCACCCGCAATGAGGGAATACCCGACTGAAATCATCAAAAGAACAGAGGAGGTCTTCACGCGAGTCCGTATTCCTTTATTTTCCGGTACAACGTCCGTTCACTGATGTGAAGAGCCCGGGCTGCAAGACGCCTATTGCTTTTGAAGCGGTCCAGGGCTTCAATGATCATCTTTCTTTCCATCTCCTGCAGGGATAGCCCATCCTCGTCATCCGAATGGAGGATCTGGGCACGCGAGGTCTTTGCGCGATCGTCGTTGTCAAGCTGAGCTGCAACCACGTTCTTCAACTCGATGAGGTCTCCCTTGATTTCGAGCAGAGCACGAAGAATTAGTTCGCGTTCCGCCTGCTCAACGCTTTTGTTGACGTGAACCGGAAGATTCCGCTCTCCCGAAGAGACGTTATATTCCTTCAGATATTTGCTGACATCGTCCGCGTCAATGTGTCTACCGCCTTCAAGGACAACCATGCTCTCCACGACATTTCGGAGTTCACGCACATTGCCGGGCCAATGGTAATGCTCCAGGCGCTGCAGCGCATCCTGTGAAATTCCACCGAAGCGGAGATCGTTGCGCGTCGCCGCCACCTCGGCAAATTTCCTTACAAAGAGCGGGATATCTTCCGTCCTTTGCCGCAATGGTGGAATTTGAATATTCACCGAACGCAATCGGAAAAACAAATCAGCACGAAACCTGTTGTGGCGAACTTCCGCCTCCAGGTCTTTGTTCGTCGCCGCAATCACCCGAACGTTTACCATGCGCGGTTTCGATGAGCCAACCCGAAGAAATTCCCCGTTCTCCAACACCCGAAGAAATTTCACCTGCGCAGAAAGGGGGAGCTCGCCAATCTCATCAAGAAAGATTGTCCCGCCGTCAGCGAGTTCGAAGTAGCCCTTCCGCTGATCCGATGCACCTGTAAAAGACCCACGTTCATGGCCGAACAACTCACTTTCGATAATCCCCTCTGGTATTGCCCCGCAGTTCACCGTTACCATCGGCTTCTGGTGACGATTACTCGTCTCAAAAATTGCGCGCGCAATTACTTCCTTTCCAACGCCACTCTCGCCGGTAATTAACACGGTAATATCCGTTGGAGCCACCTGCTCAATGATCTCCATGATCTTCTTCATCTGCACCGACTCGCCGATGATATTGAAGCTCTCGGGAAGGGATTGCGGGGTAGATTTTTCAGCGGTGGTTTGCATCGTTAGCGGGTGACGACCATCGATTCCATGTTGTAGTTTTTCTTAATCTCTGCTCCCTGCGCTCGCGCATCATCAGCGGTCTTAAACCTGCCGACAAGGACAATGTATAGTGAACGCCCGTCTTTGACCCGGTTAATTACTTCAACCGGCATATTAAGATCTTCAAAAAAGAGCTTCTGCTTCTCCGCGTTCACTTGGGTCGAAAATGCGCCCACCTGCAACGTGAATTGTCCCTCTCCTTCCTGATTCGGCACGGGGGTCTCGACAGGTGAGAGTGGTGTCTCTTCTTCCGGAAGTTGTTCAGTTTCCACTTCTGCAGATTGGGAAAGATACCTGGAGGAGGGATATTCCTTCTTGAGTTGCGCCAGTTTCAGTTCCGCCGTTCGATACAATCCAAGAGAATAGTAGAATTGGTACACCTTGAACAACGCATCGTCGGCCCATTCGCTCTTCGGATAATTGTCCACGATGCTCTGGTACATCTTCACTGCCGCCGATCCGTCTGTATTCAGGATAGCCTGAAGATAGAGAACACCGGGGTCGCTCGGATATTGTTCTACGAGGCCGGGAAGGAGAGTACGGACCTTCTCGATCTGACCATGTTCGACCATATAAACGTAAGAACTAACGTCCGATGCCTTTTGGGCTAGCGCCATTGATGAGACAAGAACAATTGACATTAAGAAAATGAGAAAACGTATCATCGCCATATCTTTCTTTCAATGAACCTTGGACACGTGGTCAACACGTCTGCCGAACAGGGTTGCCGAATTACTGCGTTCGATGCGAACATCGATGTACTCACCGCGCGCTTCGCCATTCTTCGGGAAGATGACAGTCTTATTCGTGTCTGTTCTACCGGCCCAGTCCCATGTTGATTTCTTACTCGGGCCTTCAACGAGTATTCGTTCAACGGTACTGAGAAGATTTGTGTTGAGCTCTTGCGATATCGTGTGCTGTAGGTCTGCAATCTCATACACCCGCCGCCCCTTTACCTCTTCGGGGACATCATCGTTCATCGCCCACGCTTTTGTGTTTTCCCGCGCAGAGTATTTGAAGGTATAAGCGCCATCGTAACAAATCTCCTGGAGTATGTCGAGCGTCCTCCGATGGTCTTCCTCGGTCTCCGTCGGAAATCCGGAAATCAGGTCGGTGGAGAGGCTTACACCCGGTATCGCCCGTCTGACTCGCTGCACCAACTTCCTGTAGTGATCGATGGAATATGTTCTATCCATCAACTGCAGAATCCGATCGGAACCTGATTGCACCGGAAGATGAATGTATTTGCAAATATTTTCTGTCGCGGCAATCGTTTCGATTAACTTATCTGACATATCCTGAGGATGCGATGTCGTGAAGCGAACTCGCAGGGAATGATCAACCGAAGCCACGGATCGCATCAGGTCCGCAAAATCGTACTTGCCATCATGATAAGAGTTTACATTTTGTCCCAGGAGTGTCACCTCTTTGTAGCCCTGATCGGCAAGCAGTTTCACTTCTTCCACGATACCTGAGAGGGATCGACTCCGTTCGCGACCACGAGTGAAGGGTACCACACAAAAAGTGCAGAATTTGTCACACCCCCGCATAATTGAGAGCCACGCACAGAGTCCATCCGTCCGAAGAGGAACTATGTCTTCATAGTTTTCCACTCGCGACAAACGGACTGCAATACCTTTCTCTCCCTCGAATGCATCCTGCAACAGCGACGGAAGCTTCCTATATTCATCCGGGCCAACGACAAGATCAAGGAGGTTCTCCGCCTCGACCAACTTTGTGCGGAGGCGTTCCGCCATACAACCGAGGAGACCCACTACAAGATCTGGTCGTGAGCGTTTATGCCGCCGGAAAAGACCCAGCCGGCCATAGATCCTCTCTTCGGCATTCTCACGAATCGCACAAGTATTCACAAGAACGACGTCCGCCTCGGAGAGCTCCTCTGTAAATTGGTAGCCCTCCCTTTGTAGGATTCCTCCAACAACGTCCGAATCAGCAAGATTCATCTGGCAGCCGTATGTCTCTATGTAGACTTTTTTTTGCATGATCTTGATTATGACCAAAGGGCAGGTGGTTTAACGCGCGGCGTCAATCTATCCATTAGGGGAGCGAAAAGCAATTTTGGCACGAGCTATCTTTGTTAAATCTTTTTAATTTCCCTTATTTTTCACGGTATTTGCTCATCCCCAGTGCCAATACGTCACGAGGCACTCTCATCCTGTTGTTTGGATTTCTTGTTGGATCTTCAGGGGGCAAGTGTAGATTTTCGCTGCGTACTGCCTCTTGAAGACGCTTGTTTGTCCATATGACTTTTGTATCTTGAAACCCGTTCTTTTTTCACTTCACAAACTTAGATAGCAATGATGCCATCAAATCTACTAGAACAAATCACACAGAAAGCTAAAACATTGAAGAAGACGATCGTCTTCCCGGATGCGACCGATCTGCGGACTCTTAAAGCTGCACGCTTGCTTCAGGACAACGAGATCGTCTCCCCTATTCTTGTTGGCTCCGCGACCAAGGTTGAGACTGAAGCAAAGTCCGGTGGAGTTTCTCTCTCCGGAATCCGCGTTATCGATCCCGAGAAATCCAACAAGTTGAGCGATTATTCGCACGTGTTTTTTAACCAGCGAAAGGCGAAGGGAATCTCGTTCGCTGAAGCACAGAAGATCCTGACTGATCCGCTCTTCTTTGCTGCAATGATGGTTCGGGAAGGGGACGCCAATGGAAGTGTAGCCGGCTCTTTATCGACTACCGGCGATGTACTCAGGGCAGGCATTCAGGCCATCGGGATGGCGAAAGGTGTTTCCGTCGTTTCCAGTTTTTTTCTGATAGTATTTCCGCATCAGGTATATTCCTTTGCAGATTGTGCCGTTGTTCCGGATCCCTCAGCGGAACAACTAGCGGACATCGCATTAACAACAGCAGGGAATCACGTCGCCCTGACCGGCGAGACTCCTCGTGTTGCGATGCTTTCATTTTCGACGAAAGGGAGCGCTGCGCACCCGACAGTGGAGAAAATGCAAAGGGCAACTCAGCTGGCTCAATCAAGGGATCCCAAACTGATGATTGACGGCGAACTTCAACTTGATGCGGCGATTACTCCAAACGTGGCTCAAACCAAAGCTCCCGGAAGTCCCATTGGCGGACGGGCGAATGTGCTGATCTTCCCCGACTTAAACGCCGGGAACATTGGCTACAAAATGGCCCAGCGAATGGCGGGTGCCGAGGCGATCGGACCAATTGTGCAGGGTCTGGCCAAACCGGCATTTGATCTTTCCCGTGGCTGCAGCGTGAACGACATCGTTACTGTTGCCGCTATCAATGCAGTGCTCGGTTCGGTATGATTGTTATAATCAATGGTCCGCCGGGGATTGGTAAGACCACCATCGCATATAAGCTCGGCAAGAAACTGAAAAAAGCTTCGGTCATTGAGGTGGACCGTTTCAAGTACTTTACCGTCGATAAGCGAAAGACGACCGAGAGCATTGATCTTGCAGATGAGCAGGTCTTTGCAATGGTGCGCGCCCTGCGCGAATCAAAACGGAACATCATCCTTGAGTTCGTGTACGACGCGCCAAAGTACTTCCAAACTATTGTGCGACAATGCAAGGCAATAGACAAACAGGTATATGCTTTCCGTCTTCGTGGTCACATCGAGGCGAACATCCACCGCGATTCTCGACGACCGAAAGACATCCGCCTTGGATCGAAAGTAAGGCTCATCCACGAACGCATGGATAAACTTGGCGACACAGTCGGCTACACGGTCGAAACCACGGGACTCTCTGTTGAGAAAACCGCAGAAAAAATTTATCTACTGATCAATAGTGAAATTGGCTTCGCATAGTGTGATATGACCAGGAAGAAATTGATGGGGGAAACCAGGTCTGGTATTTGGTCGCAACGGATAAGAAGAAATCCACGTGGATGCAGAGCTTATTCATCTTGGCCAAGCCATATTCATTCTCGGAGCGAGTATCGAGTACTTCTGTGACTCCGTTTTCAACTATCCGACACTAACAGGGGCGCACAAGGTTGCAGCACTCGATGTACTCAACAAACTGTAAGAAAATCATCTTCAACAAATTGAGAGTGGGGCATCTTCGCTTCAAACCTGAACCTTCTATACCTCCGCGCATGGCGCGGCTTATGGCGGAACCCCTCGTTACATTCTGTGAATTGCCACTTCGGCATTTTGGGGTTGCTTCCAGTCTGGGAGAACCGTACCTTTTTTGTTCAATTCACGTACACACCTGATAGCCCGTTATCCGTCGACGCCCCAAACTCTCATGAACAAATACCTTGTCCACATTTTCATACTCTGTGCGATCTGTTGCGGTCGGGAACTCACGGAAGCACAGAATCAAGATGTTGAACCGGACACGGCTCTCCAATCCATTCTTCGCAATTTGGGTGGGACACCCCTTTCACTCAATGAGGCAGTCCGGCTTTCGCTGGAGAATGCGACCACTGTTCGTTCGGCTGAAGGCGCCTTAATGGCAGCAATGGGAAAGATGCGGCGTGAGAGGGGCGCATTCGATCCTGAATTCTTTTTTAGTTTGAATTATCTCGATCAACAACAGCCAACTGCCTCGTTTTTCTCCGGCGCTCCGATTCTGTCCACTGTTCAAACAACCAGTCGGACAGGGTTACGGATGAATCTTCCTATCGGTACAGAGTTGGAAGCATCTCTCAACACAACACGCCTGAAAACGAATTCCTCTTTTGCTTTCTTGAACCCGCAGTACACGGTCTTCGGCAGTTTGAGTCTCCGGCAGCCGATTTTGGAGGGATTTCAGAGCACCGGTCGGAAAGAACTTTCACGGAGCGAAGAGGAACTTGATGCGGCCCAGGCCAGGTACGATCAAGAGATACTTTTTACGTCCGCTGAAGTCGAGCGGACCTACTGGGAACTTTACGCTGCTGAGAGAAATTATGCTGTCCAGAAGCTTGTCCACCAACAGGGGCAAATATTCCTGAGAGAAGCAGAGTTGCGTACCAGTATCGGACTTGTCGGACCGAATCAGGTCGCGAGTGCGAAGACCTTTCTTGCTGAGCAGAGTTTTCTCCTCCTTGACCGCGAGGAAGAACTGGATCGAACCTCGGATCGACTGGCCTCTCTCATGGGAGTGCGGCCGGAGTCGGAGAATCGCCGGTATGCGACCATGGAGAGCCCTCCTGCTGAATTCCAGGATGCAGACATAGATGAATTGATAAAGATCGCGAAAGAGCTTAACCTTGATTTGCGCGCCGCACAGTCCGATGTTGAGGCAGCCCGCACGGAGGCAACAGCGGCGGGATGGCAGGCTCTTCCAAGCCTCGATCTAGTAGGTTCTCTCGGAGGAAACGGGTTGGCAGGTACCGCTCAAACTGTTGTCTTCGGTGGAGACACGCTACAGACAACGCGGGGCGGCAGCCTGGCTGATGCAATTCGCCAATCGTATCAACGCGATTTTCCGACATGGAGCGTTGGTGTGGAACTCACGATACCGCTGGGCTTTCGCAAGGGGCTCGGAGAGAAAGACAGGCTTGATGCCGAAGTTTCTATCGCCGAACAGCAGTATGTTGAGAAGGTACGATCATTGGAGGAACAGGTGCGGTCAAGCTACCGGGAGCTGTATCACGGGAAGCGTCGGCTTGCTGCTGCACAGCAAGGTGTTGAAGCCGCTCAGGAGCAGGTGCGCATCGGCTTCATAGAATTTCGCAACGGCCGGACGAGTGCATTCGAACTCGTCCGTCTCTCAACGGACTTCGCCTCTTCGCAGCAGCGTTACTCTGATGCCCTTGTGCGAACTGCAAAGGCCGCAACAGCGTTGAAGCAGCTGACGTCCGGGAGTTACCCGACCTCTGCGTCGCATTGATCGCGGAATCATAAGAAACTCAGAAAGGTATTTTTCATGCTGAGGATTGACACACTACTAACCAGGGATTCTATTATTGTATTCGTTGGATTGACCCTCCTGTTCATTACCGGTTGCTCGGATAATAAGCCTGGCGGTGGTTTTTCCATGCCACCGGCACCGGTCGAAGTCGCGCCCGTGACCCTGCGGAACGTTGCTGACCGATTTGAAGGCGTGGGAACGATCGAGGCTGTCGAGGCAATCACCGTTGTTGCAGAAATCGATGCGATCGTGAAAGATATTCCGTTCGGGGAAGGTCAATGGATCAAGCAGGGTGAACTGATAGCGCAACTTGACAATTCACAACTAGCCGCTGAAGTCGCCAGGGCTGAGGCTCTGCGCGCACAAAGCGAGGTCAGCTACAAACGGATCAAGGCGATTGTCGAACAAAATGCAGGCGCCCCGCAGGATCTCGACAATGCCGCCGCGGAACTAAAAGTCGCTGACGCAAATCTCGCGGTGGCAAAAGCGCGGCTCGCAAAGACCCGGGTTGTGGCACCGTTCGATGGCATCATCGGTTCCCGCCAAATAAGTAAAGGCGTTTTCCTTCGTGCCGGTCAGCCGATCGCCGATCTTGCGAATATTGACGCCATTCGTGTCAACTTTTCAGCGCCGGAGCGGTTTCTTTCCCAACTAACAAGGGGAGCGGAGGTTGCGGTCTCCACCACGGCATACCCGGGAGTTTCTCTGAGCGGAAAGATTATCGTTGTAAACCCGGTTGTCGATGCAGCAACTCGAAGCGCCCGGGTCGTTGCGCGGGTCGCAAATCCGGGGCGTAGGTTCCGACCGGGAATGTCCGCAAATGTTTCGGCAGTTCTCGCCGAACGCAAGAATGCTATGACCATCCCTACTGCAGCAGTGTTTGCAAGCGGCAACGAATCGTTCGTTTTTGTTGTTAAACCTGACAGCACGGTCGCCCGCGTTGCTCTTACCCTTGGCACTCGCTTGACTGATATTGTCGAGGTCTTGCAGGGTTTGGAACAAGGTATGACCGTTGTTTCGGCTGGCCATCAAAAACTTTTTGAAGGTGCGAAGGTCGCACCAATCCCTTCTCAGGGGACTATCACCGATGAGAAAAAGTCCAACATGAATGGATAACCATCATGAAGCTTAGTACGGTCTCCATACAGCGCCCGGTGTTTGCGAGCGTGATGAGCTTGACAATCCTCCTGTTCGGAATAATCGCGTTTTCGCGCCTGCCTGTTCGTGAGTACCCGGATATCGACCCTCCGATCATCTCGGTCGTGACATTCTATCGCGGTGCCAGTCCCAGCGTTGTCGAGACAGAAATTACAAATGTTCTCGAAGAGCAGTTTGCCACGCTCGAAGGAGTTAAGACCCTCACCTCATCAAGCAGGGAGCAGGGATCTGTAATCACTGTGGAGTTTGAACTCAATCGGGTGGTCGATGAAGCGGCAAACGATGTACGCGACCGGGTGGCGCGAGTGCGGGGAAGACTGCCGCGCGAAATAGATGATCCGATCGTCTCGAAAGTTGATGTCAACGCCCAGCCAATCGTCTGGCTTGCCCTTTCCAGCACGCGGCATAATGGATTGGAGTTAACGGACGTTGCTGATCGCGTCCTCAAAGAGAGAATTCAAAGGCTCCCCGGTGTTGGCTCAGTCATTATTGGTGGTGAACGCCGTTATGCCATGCGGGTGTGGCTCGATCCGCTACGCATGGCGGCTCATGGATTGTCCACACAGGATGTTGAAGCGGCAATTCGCCGGGAAAATGCAGAGATACCCGGTGGAAGAGTCGAAGGAAAAGAACGGGAGTTCGCCGTTCGGACCCGTGGCGAACTGACGACGCCCGATGAATTCGGAGCAGTCATCGTGTCGCAAAAACAGGACGATTTGGTGCGGCTGCGCGACATCGCAGAGGTCCATGTTGGGGCAGAGGATGAACGCACCGTTGCCCGTTACAATGGCGAATCGGCCGTCGGCCTTGGCATTGTCAAGCAATCAAAAGCCAGCACCGTTGATGTGGCGGCGGAAGTACGCAATGCCCTCCCCGAATTAAGCAATCTCATGCCGGACGGAATGCGGCTCGACGTTGCGTATGACTCATCAACATTCATTACGGAATCGATCGACGAGGTACAGCAAACTCTTATCATTGCGATGTGCCTAGTGGTGTTGGTGGTATTCGCCTTTCTGAAGAGTCTCAGGGCAACGTTGATACCCACAGTTGCAATTCCAATTTCAATTATTGGCGCATTTGCTGTCGCGTACTTTGCAGGATTCACGATTAACATTTTGACACTGCTTGCGTTGGTACTTGCCATCGGTATGGTAGTTGATGATGCTATTGTCATGCTGGAAAATGTGTATCGCCACATGGAGATGGGGAAAAGCCGATGGCAGGCAGCACTTGATGGCAGTAAGGAAATCGGTTTTGCCATCGTCGCGACCACCATCGCCCTTGTTGCCGTGTTTGTCCCACTAGCATTCCTTACAGGATCGGTGGGCCGCCTGTTCAATGAATTCGGCATTTCTCTCGCGGTGGCCATCCTCATTTCGGGATTTGTTGCGCTCACGCTGACACCAATGCTGAGTTCGAAGATACTCAAACCTCTTCATGGCACCGGCAATAATTGGGCCTCACGATCCTTCGATGCGTTCTTCGAAAACCTGAATCGAGTGTACGACAAGGTACTGAGAGGGGCTCTTCGGCACCGCGTTATCATGGTCCTGGGAGCAGTGGTTGCAGTCGGTCTCAGCGCTCTACTGTTTGTGATTCTCCCGAGAGAGTTGGTTCCAATCGAGGATCGAGGCATCGGATTCGGCATTGTCATCGCCCCAGAGGGCGCAACACTCGACTATACCGATCGATATATGCGGGAGGTGGAAAAAAGATTGCTTCCTCTTCCGGAGAGACGGGGCCTCTTTACCGCAGTTGGACTTGGCTTTGGCGGACCCGGTCGCGTCACGAATGGAATTCTCTTTCTTGCTTTGAAACCGGGCCATGATCGGGAGAAGTCGCAGCAGCAAATCGTTCGAGAGCTGTTCCCGAAACTGATTACCATTCCCGGAGTGCTCGCTTTTGTGATCAACCCTCCCAGTTTGGGGGGACGTTTCAGTTCAAGTCCGGTGGAGTATGTTCTTCAGGCTGATAACTATGATCAGTTGAACCAAGCCGTGGGTATTATGATCGGAGAGGCATCGAAACTGGGATACATGATAAATCTCGACAGCGATCTTCGCCTCAACAAACCTCAGTTAAATATCGACATCGACCGGGAGCGTGCCTCAGGTCTTGGCGTTTCTGTTACCGACATCGGCTCGACACTCGAAACGCTGCTCGGTGGTCGCGAAGTGACTAATTTTAAGCGAGGAACGAAGCAATATTCGGTTATTTTGCAGATGAAATCCTCCTCCCGGGCTACACCCGACGCGATCTCGGAAATTTATGTTCGAGGGAGCAGCGGACTTGTTCAACTCGCAAGTGTAGTGAAAATCAACGAGACTGTCGCGCCGAAGGAACTCAATCATTACAATCGGGTTCGGTCTGCACAGATTTCAGCGAGCCTTGCGCCTGGTGTAAGCCTTGGCGATGCGTTGGATGCCCTTGATAACATTGCACAAGAAAAGCTTGGACCGGGAATCAAGCGCGAGTATGCCGGGCAGTCGTTGGAATATAAATCGTCCAGCGCCAGCCTCTATTTCATGTTCCTGTTGGCTGTCGTTTTTATCTATCTGGTTCTCTCTGCACAATTTGAAAGTTTTGTTCATCCTTTCACGATTTTGCTTTCTGTCCCTCTGGCGGTCTTTGGCGCAATTGTCACGTTGTTTATTTTCGGTCAAAGTTTGAACATCTATTCGCAGATCGGACTGATCATGCTGATTGGCCTGGTGACAAAAAATTCAATTCTGATCGTCGAGTTTGCGAATCAATTGCGTGCCCGCGGGCAAGCCGTTGTCGATGCAGTGATCGAGGCATCCATCATTCGCCTTCGTCCCATTCTCATGACTTCTTTTTCCACCATACTTGGGATATTACCGATCGCTGTTGGCATTGGCGCCGGTGCCGAGTCACGACGTCCGTTGGGACTGGCCGTGGTCGGCGGTTTGCTTTTTTCCACGTTCTTGACCCTGCTGCTTGTTCCGGTGGTCTATACACTCCTTGCACGATTCACCAAGGTCGAAGGTGCCGTGAGCGAGATATCACCAGGCGAAGCACAGAAAGAGAAGCAACCGCGCAAGCGTGACGTGACTATCGGACAGCCTGCGACAGCTAAATGAGTCATGCACGTTTCCAGAGCTAATAACCACATATAGCACATAAACATGGATTTGTGTTCGTAACCGATTGAAAGGTTGCACTTCTTGACAATCCCCTCTTAGTACAGTACCTTTCTACCAATCCGCACCCCTTCATTTTTCCCAATGGTGCTACTCCGCAAGCAGCCCCGGGGAGAACATGATCTTTATGTTCCTAATTTCTCGCAAGAACTAACTACGAGCAATGCCCAGTATTTTGCTGGAGCAAGTGATGAAGGCCATACCAATCCATTTGAGGGTTGAGTTACTCTTAACGTTGGTTTGTTGTAACGCGATCGGCGGAGTACGACCATACGGTAGGAACTTCGTCTGGGATATTACCCTCATCTTTGGGCCGAAGCTCTCGTTCGGCCACGGATTATCCTCAGACATGGTGCAGTTTTTTGCCTCTCCAATATGTTAGTTTCACGTGGTTTATTTAGTTTAGGCAGAAGTGCCATTGTGAGAAATGGAATGGATACATGAGCATGGACGTCCAAATAGAAATCAAAGAATCGTACCTTTCGGCCACCTCCATCGGTACGTTCAGTTTGGCAGAAGCAAAGAGGGTATATGTACTTGTCCTCGGCGCTTGTCTGGAACACAAGAAATCGAGAATACTTTTTGACGTACGTCAGGTTGAAGCAAGAGAGCCGATCTCGACGATGGCGCGATTCGAGTTCGCTCAATTCATGGCAGCAAAGCACAAGGAGTTTGCGAGCCGAGGCCTTACGGGACTAAAGCTCGCATACGTGGGAACTGATGACCACATCGATGCAAACAGATTCGGTGAGAACGTTGGGAAGAACCGCGGGCTGAATATGCGAGCAACAACAGACCTCGATGCGGCGCTGCAATGGCTGGAGGTAGGTTGAGAACAAGCTCCGACGTGCGATGGTGAGTTCGATTATTACGTTGCGGGCATCCTTGTTCTTCCTATTCCTGCTTTCATCTGCAAATGTGTTCGGTCAGGACTCAACGCTGATCCGTTTCACGATGGAAGACCAGTTCGGCAACGAGTATACCGAACAGAGTTGGAACGACAGCTCTCTTGTCTTTTTCTGCAGCGACCGGGGTGGAAGCAAATACAATGAAGTCTGGGCAAAAACGTTGTGGGACTCCCTGCATGTCTCCGGCGGGGCTAAGAGTGTCCGGTTCATCGGACTCTCCGACGTGAGCGGAGTTCCATTCTTTCTCAAAGGATTTGTTCGCAGTAAA